>CBDUSG010000295.1:0-5037 GCA_965369575.1 uncultured bacterium
TGAGAGCGGTCCTGGGTAGGTTCGATTCCTGCACCTTCCCGCCGACCTGATTGTGTGGTTTTGGCGAAAAGTTTTTCAGGGAGGGAACCGACTTGATTAATGCAGGCGAGTGGCTCTACAAGCATTCTTTCCGCAGGCCGAACGCGCCCGCTGTTGTCGTCGACGACATGCGATTTACCTATGCGCAGCTCAACGCGCGGGTGAATCGCCTGGCCAACGCGCTCACCGGGCTGGGGATCGGCATGGGCGACCGGGTCGCGGCGCTGATGTTCAACTCGCACGAGTACGCGGAGATCACCTTCGCCCTTGCAAAGCTGGGGGCGATACTCGTGCCGCTGAACTACAGGCTGGCGCCCCCCGAGATCGAGTATATCCTGAATGACAGCGGCGCGCGCGCGTTGGTCTACTCCAACGACCTGTCCCATATCCTCGAGCCGATCCATGACAATATAGGGGTGGAAAAATACGTGTGCGTCGGCGGCAACCCGATCGGGCCGGGCGGCCGGTTCGAGGGGCTCCTGAAAGAAGCTTCGGACTCGGAGCCGGCAATCGCGGCCACCGGCTATGACGATCCGGTGACGATCCTCTACACTTCGGGGACGACCGGCCGGCCCAAGGGCGCGGTCCTCACGCACGGCAACGCCCTTTTCGCCTCGTTGAACATGATCCATCACAGCGGCGCCCTGGAGGGCTCCGTGCTGATCAGCACGCCGATGTTCCACGTAGCCGGACTCACGGCGCAGGCCATACCGACCATCTATCGCGGTCAGACCATCGTCTTTCAACGCTACTTCGATCCGGAACACGCGCTGCAACTGATCGAGCACGAGCGAATCGCGGCGAGCCTTCTTGTGCCGGCGATGCTCTTGTTCATGTCGCAGGTCTCGGACTTCAACGAGTACGATCTGAGTTCACTCAAATCGATCTTCATCGGAGGCGCCCCGTGTCCCGGACCTCTGCTGCGCACATACCTCGACCGCGAAGTTCCAATCAGGCAGGGTTTCGGAATGACGGAGAACGCCGGCTCCGGAATCCTTCTTGACACCGAGGACCTCGAGAGGAAATTCGGCTCGTGCGGCAAGCCGATGATGCATTGCAACGCCCGCGTCTGGGATGACAGCGGAAACGACACGAAACCCGACGAGATCGGCGAACTGATGCTCAAGGGGCCGGTCGTGATGAAAGAATATTGGAACATGCCGGAGCAGACCGAGGCGTCTTTCACCGACGGCTGGCTCCACACGGGCGACCTCGCAAAGGTCGACGAGGACGGCTACTTCTACATAGTCGAGCGAAAAAAGGACATGCTGATAACGGGAGGCGAGAACGTCTATCCCGCCGAGGTCGAGGATGTCATATTGGCGCACCCGAGCGTCAGGGAGGTCGGCGTAATCGGCGTGCCCAGCGAAAAATGGGGCGAAAGCGTTCGCGCCATAATCGTCACGGCGCCGGGCGAGACAGTGACTATCGAGGAAATACGCGAGTTCTGCGCCGAGCGGCTGGCCAAATACAAAATCCCCAAATCGGTTGTTTCAATCGACGAGCTCCCGCGCAATCCGTCGGGCAAAATCCTCAAGCGCATCCTGCGCGAGCAGCACGGTCAGTGAAGCGGTCCGGTCACGCCGCCCGCCGGCTCGGCGCCGGCCGGTATCCAGAGGGTCGCAGGACCTGAAAACGAAACGACGACAACGGTTTCAACGCCCGGCGCCACGGGAACCGTCTCATCCCAGAGGCGGCGTCCAGCCGCGTGGACCTCGAGGCGGTGCTCGCCCGGCGTCAACTTGGAAAACGTGAATTCCCCCTCGGGCGCCGTCCCCATGTGGAACGCGCCATCCAGTACTAAGGCCGCGTCCGGATAGGTGTTTCCCATATCGTCGATCACCGTGACGGATATCCGACCTGTCGCATCGTCTCTAAGCCCGAGGTTCTCCAAGATTCCGCAGTAGATCGCGTACGCCTCGTTTCGGGCGGCGGACGGGCGCCGCAGCATTTCCTCCGTTTCCGCGGCGGCCGGACTCGGCCCTCGGACAATCACCGCGGGACTCCCCGTATGAGTGAGCACGAAGCGCGTTCCCTTTTCCAGTAGAACGCTTTCGGCGATCCCGCGATCTTTTATCGACCTCGCAATCGATTTGGCAAGTCGTTCACCGGGCTCGCTGCTCGGGTAATGAGTAACACTTGCGAGTACGCCCGCATCCGACTCTTCGCCGTCGGTCCCGGCGTTGTCCGCCGCATCGCCGTGGCCGATGGAGATGAACCATTCGGCGTCGAATTTTTCCTCGATCTCCACCCGACGAAACGCGCTGACCGTAACATCCGAGTCCCGCGTCAGGGTAACCTTCGCGCCGGAGGCTTCGAGCAGTCGGGCAAGATGGCCCGCGACATCGAGGTTGAGGTCCGATGCCCGCATGCCGGTCGGCCCCATCGCTCCCTTCTCCTCACCTCCCAACTGCGGATCGATCACGAATCTGCCGCCGGCCAGGACGCCCCCGGCCACGGGCTTCATTGCAACTACATGAACCACGCCCGCCCCGAGCGAATCGAGCGTCTGCGGCTCGTATCCCGGACGTGAAAGGCGGATCGCCGAGCCGTCGAGTCTGTCGCTTGCGGCGGCAAAATATCCGGAAATGTCGGTGTGACCCAACAGGGTCTCATCGATCGAGACGAGCGTGCCTTCGATCGACAACCCCGTTCCTGCATCGGCCGTCTTCAATACGACAAATTCCGGCGCGTCTTCGGAAACTCTGAGCGCCAGAGTATGTGTCAGTTCCGACGCTCCCGCCGTCGCCGCGACCTCTCTCGGCCCGATTCTCTCCTCAGGGACGAAGTAGGACAGGGCCTCGCCGCCATGCGTGAGAGAAGGGTTCGGGGAGACCATGCCTTCGGAAACTTGAAACGCGACCGGCGTGCCGTCGGCGACGGGCATCAGGTCCGCATCGAAGACTCGAGCGCGCAGCCGTATGGGCGCCGCGCTTGGGGCGCGGACCTCCAGGAAGTTGGAATCAAGAAGCACGTAGGCCGGCGGCATCGCGACTTCGAATTCGCTCTCGGTCGGCGAGGCCGCGTTTCCGTTCGAGTTGCGCAATGAAATCCTGACCGTATGCGCGCCGTTGCTCAGCCGCTTGGGCGGCAGGTACCTGATTTCCGACGCCCCGCGGTCGAATTCCGGATGGACGGCCCTGCCGTCGATAAACATTTTGATCGAGGCAGGATCGACTTCGACGCCTCTGTCCGCTCTGATACGCGCGGAGATCAGCGGGCGCGCGTTATCGCGGACGGCGCCGACGGGCGATGCCTCCTCGATTTCCGGCACGCCCTTCGAGAAGTACTCGGCGATCCCAAGAAAGTACGCCTGCGCCTCGACACGCTGCATCGGAGCGAGGCCCAGCCGAAATGCGTTGCGCGCGTGCGATATGTATGAAGGCTCGCCGAGCAGTGCGGTCACAGAGTTTTCCCTGAGCACGTGGAAGTTGCCCGGCAATATGACGTTGTCATCCTGCTCGAGGCTGATGGCCAGATGCCTGTGAACGCTCCTGGCTTCGTCGAGTGACGGTCCGGGATCGGTCATCCTGAAATAGGTCTCGAGGGAATTCTTCTTCTTGCCCGGGAGAACGTCGGCATTGTGGTGAAGCGAGATGAACAAATCGGCCTCGAGCTTTTCGGCAAGCTCCGCGCGAGCCTGCAAATCCTTCTTAAGATCAAAGTCGTCCCCGCGGTATACGCCTCTATCGGACGTTCTTGTCAGATAAACGTTCGCGCCCGCCCGGGTCAGCATGCCCCACAGATACAGGCTCACGCCGAGGTTGACATCGGCCTCGCGAAGGTTGTTCTCCCCCACCGCGCCGGGGAACACGCCGCCGTGGCCGGGATCGAGTACTATGCGTTTTCCCTCGAACGCGTCGAGGTCGATCTCAGGCGGCACATCCCGGAGCGCAAACCGGGCGTAGTCCAGCGAGGATTCCGGCGTGACCCGGGGGCCCGCGGCGCAGGACGCGACAAGAATGCAAGCCAGCGCGCAAAACGCCATGCGCGCGACGAGTCGCACGCCCAAAGTCGATCTGTCTCTGCCGGTTCTCATGAATTTATTACGGAATGATTTTCCCCAGCACCGCAGGATGCGCGGCGCCGGTCGCAGCCGGAACGTTCGACGGGTTCCCGCTTATTGTCTCGTTTGCCAGCACGGCGAAGCCGATCGCCTCCTTGGCGTCCGCCGGAACGCCGAATTCATCCGACATCCGTACGGGTACGGGATCGAAAAGATTCTGAATCGATTCTACCAGAAATTCATTCCGACAGCCACCCCCGCTCAGTATTATCTCATCGACGCCCGTCTTCGGAAAAACGAACCTGTCATAGCCCGCCTTGATCGAGTGCGCGGTCAGCGCGGTCAGCGTCGCAAGCATGTCGGCGTGATGATCGACCGGCGTCGCGGTGAACAGTTTGCGTACAAGCTCTTTGCCGAAGACCTCGGGCCCGGTCGTTTTAGGCGGCGCGAGGCTGAAATACGGGTGCGAGAGCAGATCGAGCAGTATTTCCTCCTCGACCCTTCCCTCGCGCGCGAGCCGGCCGTCTTCGTCGAAGTGCCGGGCCGAGCCCGTCATCGCGCGAACGAATTCATCGATGAGAGAGTTGCCCGGACCGGTATCGAAGCCGAACACGTCGCCGATGGCGGGCGCGACGACCGTCACGTTAGCTATTCCCCCGATGTTTTGCAGCGCGCGCATGCGGCCCGGTTCCCGGAACAACAGAAAGTCGACGTAGGGAATCAACGGAGCGCCGTGTCCGCCGGCGGCTACGTCGCGCACGCGAAAATCGGCGACCGTCGGTACTCCCGTGCGCTCGGCGATGACGCACGGCTCTGCGATCTGAAGCGTCGAGCGCCGGGTTGCATCCGGCATGTGATAGACGGTCTGGCCGTGCGAGCCGATCAGCTGGATATCCGAGCGCTCGGCGCCCGCCGCGCGAATCACCCCGAGCGCGGCGTCGGCAAACAGTTCGCCGAGCCGGAAATTCATCTCGCAAACCTGCCGTGTCGTG
>CBDUSG010000296.1:0-5010 GCA_965369575.1 uncultured bacterium
CTCGCCCCGCTTGAGCGCCTCGATGTCGGTCTCGGCCCAGCTGCGGTCTCCGGTTTTCACGAGCCACGTCGCGCCGCCGCCCGGCGACTCCTTGGCGGAAACGGAGCGTACAACGGGGAAAAAAGGAGCGGTATTGAAATTTCTGGTAATCGGATGATTGGAATAGGCCGTGGGAACAGGCATCAGGTAATCGCCGCCGAAGAGTCTGCTCAGGGGGTCTATAACGACGTCGTCCCCGAGCAGTATGTTGTATTCCTCGAGGAACGGCTTGAGCGAGGGCGCCGTCTCGGGGTCGACAAGAAACAGCGCCCTGCCGCCTCTTTCGATATACCGCCTTATCGCGTCGAGTTCCGGCTCGGTCAGGTCTTTCTGCGGGCCGCACACAACCAGCGCCGAGCTGTCCTCGGGCACGTCTTCGGCCCGCATGAGGAGAAGCGGCCGCGAGTCATAGTGCTTGTCCTGCAAGAGCTTGCCGACCGAGCTGATGTCGCTGTCGCCCGTGCCATCGAGCGAGCGCTCGCCGTGGCCGGTCAGGAAATAGACTATCTTCTTCTCCGCCCGACTGACCTTGATGAGCGCGTTTGTGACCTGTTCTTCGCCCATCTCATTTATGGTCTCGCGTCCGGTCTTGCTTTCAAGAAACGTGACGGGGATTTTGTATCGGCCGACTTCGTACTGCGTGGCCGTGCCGGGATTCAGGTCCGGATCGACGATCTCGACGTCGAGCATGTCCGACTCGTATTTGTACAGTTCGAAAAGAGCATTCACGGCCTCGTAGTCGGCGCTTGCTTTCCACACAAAAGCGGTGACTTTCACCTTTTCGCTCAGACCGTCAAGCACGTTGAGCGTCTGTTCCGAGAGGCTGTGGCGCCGGTTTTCCGTGAAATCCTTCCGCCAATGGTGGCGGTAAGACATAGCGCCCGCGATGCAGACGATGCCAAAGGCAAGCGCTATGAGAATCGCCGTGTTGATGCCGTAACGCGTCGAGAGCCTGAGTGTCATCGGGTCACGCCTTCCCTCTCCACCTGGCGACCTCCAGCGAGCGGAGCGTCAGAAACATGAAGAGCGCGCCAAACGCAAGATAGTAAAAGAGGTCATGGGTGTCCAAGACGCCCGAGGCGAAATTCTCCATGTGCTTGAAAAGTGAAATGTCGGTCAGGATGATGTCGAACGGATGCGGCGCAAGGCCCTCGGCGGCGCCGAAAAGCCAGAACAGAAGCAGCAGACCGTAACTCACCGTCACCGCTATTATCTGGTTTTCGGTCAGCGAGGAGATGAAGACGCCGAGCGCCACGAAAGCCGCACCGCTCAGCAGCAGGCCGAGATACCCCGTCGCAACGGTTCCGGTCTCGATGTCCGCAAACCTGGCGCCAAGGGCCGGATACAGCAGCGTCAGCCCGAGCATGCACGCATACACGAGCATGCAGCCGAGAAACTTTGCCGCCGCCACCTCGATGTCGCGCACGGGATAGGTGAGCAAAAGCTCAATCGTGCCGGTTTTCTTGTCCTCGGAAAACGTGCGCATCGTGAGCATGGGGATCATCATCAGCGAAAAGAAATTAAGCGTGAAAAACATCGGTTCGAGCACGTGCTCGGTCACCGAGAGAGAATAATGCTGCATCAGATACGGGTTCCGCGAAAGCTCCATCGATTGCTGGTAGAACACCGAGAAACGCAGCGAGAAAATGATGCCCGACAGGAGCAGAAATGTTGCCGTGATGATATACGCGATCGGCGACTGAAAATATGAGCCCAACTCTTTCCTCGTCAGGGCCGGAATGTTCTTCATGAGTCCACCTCGGCCTCGCGGGCGGTCGCCTTTATGAATATGTCCTCCAGGCTGACCTTTTCGGGGCGCAGCTCGATCAGCTTCCAGCCGCCTCCAACGACGGCCGCCGAGACATCTGCCCGTGGGTCGGCCCCGGGCTTGCAAAGCACCTCGATGCGCGAGCCGTCGACCGAATCTTTCTCCGGGCCCTTCGAGGCTTCGACCTCATCGACGCCTTCGATGGACGAGAGCGCAGAGACTATTCTTTCGGCCGAGCCCTCGGGAGCTTCGTCTATCGTCACATGTATCCGCATCTGCGGCTCCGCTCCGAGGCGGTCTATCGAGTCCTTTGCCACGATGCGACCCTCGTTTATTATCGCCACGCTGTCGCATATCATGCTGACTTCCGGCAGGGTGTGCGTGCTGAGGATTATCGTCTTCTTGCCGGAGAGATTCTTGATTAGGTTCCTGATCTCGATTATCTGTTTCGGATCGAGTCCTACGGTGGGCTCATCGAGTATGAGCACGTCGGGATCGTTCAACAGGGCCTGCGCTATGCCGACGCGCTGCGTGTAGCCGCGCGAGAGCTTGCCGATGAATCTTCCCGAGACATCCGTGATGCCGCAGCTTTCCTGGACCTGCTCGATCTTGTCCCGCCGCGAGCGTGCGGGAACGCCCTTGAGCCTGGCGACGAAATTGAGGTAACCGTCGACCGTCATGTCGGGGTAAAGCGGAACGCGCTCGGGCAGATAGCCGATGCGCCTGCGCACCTCGAGCGATTGTGAAAAGACGTCGAAACCCGCAACGCGGGCGGTACCGCTGGTCGCTGGAATGAAGCAGGTGAGGATGCGCATGGTCGTGGTCTTGCCGGCGCCGTTGGGGCCGAGAAAACCGAGTATCTCGCCCTGCTGGACCTTGAACGACACATCCCTGATCGCCGAAACAGGGCCGAAGTTCTTCGTAAGGTTATCGACCTCGATCATACCGCGGCTCCGAATTCCATCATGTCTTTCCGCATTTCAGGGCAGGCAGCCCTGCCCCCGCCCCGGGTCCGTCGCGGGTCGAGGGCAGGATTGTCCTGCAATTGTTGTTCTGCTCGGACGTAACGTTTCCTAGTACATTCCGCCGCCCGGCATACCACCCGGCATGCCGCCCGGAGCGGAACCTTCTTTTTCGGGAATCTCGGTTACGATCGCCTCGGTCGTCAGCAGCAGGCTGGCGATGCTGGAGGCATTCTGAAGAGCCGTGCGAGTCACTTTCGTGGGGTCGATAATCCCGGCCTTGAACATGTCGACAAATGTTTCATTGGCCACGTCGAATCCCCTGGGTCCTTTTTCACCCTTGAGGCGTTCCACGATGACCGAGCCCTCCAGCCCGGCGTTGGCCGCGAGCTGGCGTGAGGGCTCTTCGAGCGCACGCTTTACGATCATCGCGCCGATGGCCTCATCGCCTTCGAGGCCCAGCCTGTTTATCGCGCCGACGCTCCTGAGAAGCGATACGCCGCCGCCCGGGATGATGCCCTCTTCGACGGCCGCGCGCGTCGCATGCAGCGCGTCCTCGACGCGGGCCTTCTTCTCTTTCATCTCGGTTTCGGTGGCTGCGCCGACGTTTATCACGGCAACGCCGCCGGCGAGCTTGGCCAACCGCTCCTGCAGCTTTTCGCTGTCGTAGTCGGAGGTTGAGTCCTCGATCTGCTTGCGGATCTGGTTCACACGGCCGTTGATGTCGGAGGTCTTGCCGCCGCCCTCGATGATGGTCGTGTTGTCCTTGTCGATGACGATGCGCTTGGCGCGGCCGAGGTCCTGCAGCTGGATGTTCTCGAGCTTGATGCCCATCTCCTCAGAGATGGAACGGCCGCCGGTGAGAATCGCAATGTCATCGAGCATGGCCTTGCGCCTGTCGCCGAAGCCGGGGGCCTTGACGGCGCAGCAATTCAGCGTGCCGCGCAGCCTGTTGACGACGAGCGTCGCGAGCGCCTCGCCCTCGACGTCCTCGGCGATCACGAGCAGCGGCTTGCCCGATTTGGCCACGTTCTCGAGCAGCGGGAGCAGATCCTTCAAGTTGGAGATCTTCTTTTCGTGAATCAGGATATGCACGTCCTCGAGGATGCTTTCCTGGCGATCGGGATCGGTAATGAAATAGGGTGAGAGATAACCCTTGTCGAACTGCATTCCCTCGACGACTTCGAGCGTGGTCTCCATCCCCTTGGCTTCTTCGACTGTGATCGTGCCGTCTTTGCCGACCTTATCCATTGCGGCGGCGATGATTTCGCCGATGGCCGAGTCGCTGTTTGCCGAGATCGTGGCTACCTGCGAGATCTCCTTCTGGTCCTTCACGCTTTTGCTCTGCTTCCTGAGGCTGCCGACTACGGCGACGACGGCCTTTTCGACTCCGCGCTTGAGGTCCATCGGGTTGCGGCCCGCGGTGACGTTCTTGAGGCCCTCGCGGTATATCGACTCGGCAAGAATCGTGGCGGTCGTGGTGCCGTCGCCGGCGACGTCGCTGGTCTTCGAGGCGACTTCCTTGACCATCTGGGCGCCCATGTTCTCATACGGGTCCTCGAGTTCGACTTCTTTGGCGACCGTTACGCCGTCTTTCGTGATCGTGGGCGCGCCCCACTTTTTATCCAATACGACGTTGCGGCCCTTGGGGCCGAGCGTAACCTTGACGGCCGCGCTCAGTTTCTCGACTCCCACAAGCACCGCGTGCCGGGCTTCTTCGCCAAACTTCAACTGTTTTGCAGGCATAATTTCCAGCCTCCTTTCGTGATTATCCGATTATTGCGAGAACGTCCACTTCCCGCATTATTATGTATTCTACCCCATCGATCTTGACATCGGTGCCCGAGTACTTGCCCATGAGGATGCGGTCGCCCTTTTTAACGTCCATGGGGATGCGCTTGCCGTCCTCGCCGATCGCGCCGGGGCCGGCGGCGACAACCTCTGCCTGCTGGGGTTTCTCTTTGGCGGTATCGGGGATGATGATCCCGCCTTTTTTGACCTCTTCTTCTTCGACTCTGCGAACAAGAATTCTGTCGGCCAAAGGTCGTATCTTCATACCATTACTCCTTTCGCTTGCTCCTTTCATTCACATTCGAGCGTGAATCCCAAAAATTTGCCCGCCGCGTGTGGCGGGATTTTACCGACAAAACTAAGACTCTTACAGGTTCGTCCGCTTCACATTCCTCCCTTCGATTTTCCCCCTTCAATTTTCCCCCTTCAATGACATCGGTAGGCTTATAT
>CBDUSG010000297.1:0-5010 GCA_965369575.1 uncultured bacterium
AACAAGTGGTACGAGATTGACGAACGGCTCGTCAACGTGCTCAATAAAATACTCATACTCCACGCCGACCACGGGCAGAACTGCTCGACGACGACCGTGAGAGTCGTCGGAAGCAGCGCCGCGAACATGTTCGCTTCCATCTCATCCGGTGTCGACGCCCTTTCGGGGCCGCGCCACGGCGGCGCAAACCAGGACGTGCTGATGCTGCTTCAGCGAATCCATGACGACGGCGGCGGCGTCCAAAAGTATATCGAAATGGCGAAGAGTTCAAAGGGCGGCTTCCGTCTGCCCGGCTTCGGACACCGCGTCTACAAGAACTATGACCCGCGCGCGCTGATTTGCAAAGAAGCCTGCGATGAAGTTCTCGATGTGCTGGGGATACACGATCCGCTGCTCGAGATCGCCAAGAAGCTTGAGCAGGCAGCCCTCAGCGACGACTACTTCAAGAGACGCCGGCTGTTCCCGAATGTCGATTTTTACAGCTGCATAATCTTTTCCGCTCTCGGGCTGCCGCCCGATACGTTTCCCGTGTTATTCGCCATCGGCCGCCTGCCGGGATGGATCGCGCACTGGAAAGAAGCATTCGATGATCCCGAGCACAGGATAATTCGTCCGGCCCAGGTATATGTTGGGAGAAAGAAAAGGCATCTCGTGCCGATCGGAAAGCGAAAGTAACAGCAAGGCAGGCTGATTCCTGCCGCCGAAAAGACAACATTTCCGGACGCGTCCGAATATAAAGCAAAGGAGAAACACAAATGGGTCATGAAGACGTGAAAAACTTCGGGGAGCCAACCGGCGAAGAAACAATCGAAAACAAGGAACTCGAAGCGGAACTGCGTTCGCGCGTGAAGGATAACAAAGTAACGTGTCCCGAGATGTTCGCCATCGCCGAGAAGCTGGGGCTGCCCAGAAAGCAGGTCGGCGAGGCGGCCAACCAGCTCAAGATAAAGGTCCACAATTGCCAGCTCGGCTGCTTCTGAGTCACGACACTAGAGCGAGCGGTTTGCGCACAGCACCCCGGAAAATCAGGGTCGAGAGAAAGCCTTGACGCGAACGTTTCCGGCCTGTGGAGAAAGACCTAAGCGAAATGACCGAACGTGAAATCCCATCGACTACCCCCTTTCCCCTGAAGGTGCTCACCGTCGCGATATTTCTTACGGTATTCTTGTTTGCCGGCGTCGGATGGCATATATGGAATCTATACACCGATTTCAAGACAACGCAGACGCGGGATATCCGGCTCAACGAGTTGAGCGGCATCATCATCCATTTCGACGAAGTGCTGACTATGTCGGCCCGGATGGCCGCGGTCACAGGGGACCGTAAGTGGGAGAGCCGTTACAGGGAGTTCGAACCGGTGCTGGATGCCGCCATCAAAGAGGCCGCCCGGCTGGCGCCGACGGTCTTCGCGGGTGAGGCGGCATCCCAGACCGACAAGGCCAACCTGCTGCTTGTCGACATGGAGACGCGCGCTTTTGAGATGGTCCGCCGAGGGGACCGCGAGCAGGCTCTCGAGTTGTTGTTCAGCGAGGAATACGAGAAGCAAAAGCGGATATATACTGAAGGGATCGAAAAGATCTCCGTCGTCCTGCACGAACGCTCCGATACCGCTCTCGAGGCCCAGAGCAAGCGGGCGCTCGCGGGTGTCACTTCCATCTTCATCGTCATCCCTACCCTGCTGCTTACCTGGCTATACGTCCTGCGGGCCGGACGCAGATACATCGCCGAGCGGGATCGCGCCGAGGAAGCGGTGCAAGAACGAGAGCGCTTCCTCACCAGCATCTTCGGGAGCATACAGGACGGTATATGTGTCCTTGACACGGAATTCAATATCGTTCGCGTCAATCAGACAATGGAAAAGTGGTATTCACACGCGCTCCCATTGACGGGCAGGAAATGCTATGAGGCCTACCATGGGCGGAGCGCCCCGTGTGAAATATGTCCCTCGCGTCAGACCCTTGAAACGGGCGAAACCGCCTACGAGATAGTCCCCAAAATCGGAGCGGACGAAGAGATCGAAGGCTGGTTCGATCTTTACAGCTTCCCTCTTCACGACGCGGTAACCGGTCGTCTCAGCGGAGTAATCGAATACGTCCGCGACATAACCGAGCGAGTGCGCTCCGAAGAGCGTCTGGATGAGTTCATGAATTCCGCAACGGACAGCTTTCATCTCCTTGATCGAGACCTCAACATAATCGAGATCAACGCGGCGGCGCTGGCCGCGCTCGATGAGCCGAAGGAAGAAGTGGTCGGAAGGCATCTTCTGGACGTGTATCCCTTTCTCGGAGAAAAGGGAAGGCATGAGAATTTCACAAGGGTGATCGATACAGGAGAGCCCCACTTCATGGAGGACACCGTCACACATCCGACGCGAGGCATTATCCACATGACGGTTAAGTCGTTCAAGGTCGGTGACGGCCTGGGGATAATTGCCACGGACATGACCGATCGCGTGCGCGTGGAGGAAGAGCGGCGAATGCTCGAGGCGCAGCTTCAGCACACACAGAAACTTGAAAGTCTCGGAGTTCTGGCGGGCGGCATCGCGCACGATTTCAATAACCTGCTGACGGGCATCCTCGGTCACGCGGACCTGGCACTGATGAAGATGTCGCCGGCTTCGCCCGCTCGCGACAATGTCAAGGAGATCAGAACGACCTCGAGGCGCGCAGCCGATCTTTGCAGCCAAATGCTGGCATATTCTGGAAAAGGAAGATTCGTCGTCGAGGCGATCAGCCTCAGCGAGGTCGTCAGAGAAATGACCCACCTTCTCAAGATATCGATTTCCAAGAAAGCCGTCCTCAGGCTCGACTTCGCCGACGATCTTCCCGCCGTTGAAGCCGACGCCACGCAGATCAGGCAGATTATCATGAATCTTATAACCAACGCGTCCGAAGCGATAGGGGATATCAGTGGTGTGATCTCCATTTCAACAGGCGCCATGGAATGCGACCGTGATTACCTGGCCGAGACATATCTGGACGAGCAGCTGGAAGAAGGAGTTTATGTTTATATCGAAGTCTCCGACTCGGGATGCGGGATGGACGAGGAGACGCGCTCCAGGATTTTCGATCCGTTCTTCACGACGAAATTCACGGGACGCGGCCTCGGGCTCGCGGCCGTGCTCGGCATCATCCGCGGCCACAACGGGGCGATCAAGGTATACAGCGAGCCCGGCAAAGGTACCACATTCAAGGCGCTGTTTCCGGCAGTCGACCAGCCGGCGGAGCCGATCCTGAAAAAGTCCGGCGGAATCGGGGATTGGCGCGGCAGCGGCTCCGTACTGCTGGTCGACGATGAGGAGACCGTCCGCGTTGTGGCAAAGAGCATGCTCGAGGAGGCCGGCTTTGAAGTCCTGACGGCGGCCGACGGACGGGAGGCGGTCGAGATATTCGAAAAGCATGCGGGCGAGATCACTCTCGTTCTGCTCGATATGACCATGCCTCACATGGGCGGCGAAGAGGCTTTCCGCGAGATCAGACGCATCAGGGGCGACGCCCGCGTCATACTCTCAAGCGGATACAACGAACAGGAAATCACCAGCCGTTTCTCCGGCAAAAGGCTCGCCGGCTTCATTCAAAAGCCTTACCAATACGATGTTCTGGTCGAGAAAATCCGAGCGCTTCTCGGCGAATGAACTCGGTGTTCGCACCACGCGACCGGGAGCGGCGGCAAGCGGCCGCTTTGTCCATGACTCGCTCACGGTCTCCGTTTCGACAACTACTTGCAAAATATCTGCGCAGACGGTAGAATAATTCTCCGGCAGTGACGCATGTCCGCATCGGGGCGACACTCACGTGCGCAAGCGCCGAAAGTGTCGGGAAATCATGAAAGACAGCAAGTCAACAAAAAGCAGACAGACCATAGTCGATTTCAGGACGCCGAGGCGCGGGCCCGGGGAGAAGCGTCCCAGCCTGATGGTGGTCACCGAACAGGATTTCGGGCGTCAGCACTTTCTGCATAAGGGCGAGACGGTGATCGGGCGTGACGAGGACTGCGGCATTCGGCTTCAGGACGGCCGCACCTCGAGGAAGCATGCGAAAATAGTCGGCGATCCGGGGCACAAGTCCGGCCCGTACTTCAAGGTCATCGATCTCGATAGCACCAACGGCACTTTCGTCAACGATAAGCGCATCAGCGAAGCGACACTCAGCGACGGCGACCGGCTCCATGTCGGCTACACCGTTTTCAAGTATTCCGTCCGCGACGTCGAGGAGGTGGAGCTTGAAAAGAAGATTTACCGCATGGCCACCACCGACGCTCTTACGAGCCTGTACTCCCGCGAATACCTTCGCCAACAGTTCTCGGACATGTTTCGCAGGTCCGAACGTTACAAGCGTCCCTTCGCGATGATGATGATGGACATAGACGATTTCAAGGCCATCAACGACACATACGGGCATCCGACCGGCGACGTTGTGCTCGAGGGTGTGGGGCGCATTATCCTTGAACTTATCCGGCACGAAGATTGCGCCGCGCGATACGGCGGCGAGGAGTTTGTGATCCTGCTGCCAGAGACGCGCCCCGAGATGGCCCGTTTTCCGGCCGAGAGGCTCCGTGAGACGATTGCGGCCTACAGGTTCCAGACCGAAAAAGCGCGATTCTCCATCACCGTCAGCATAGGCGTAGCGGGATTTCCCGAGCATTGCTCCACCATGGATGAAATGCTGGAAAAGGCCGACCAGGCGCTTTATGAGGCGAAGCGGGCGGGCAAGAACAGAGTGCGCGTGTTTCAGGCCGACACCCAGCCATAAAAGTGCGTCTTTCCCCCCCCGGCGAGTCGCCGGAGACATGAGATGCTCCGCATCTCTTCCCTGACGAAGGGCGACAACCTATTGCTTTGGTGTACGATATATAGAAATCCATCGCTTCTCCTTTCTTCCTTTTCTCTCATTACGGAAAGAACGGCGAAAAAGCAAAAGGAGATAGCGGCGAGTCGCCGCCGACATGAGATGCTCCGCATCTCTACTTTTAAAGAGCGTTTCATGGCGGGCCTTACTGAATCATTTCCAG
>CBDUSG010000298.1:0-4985 GCA_965369575.1 uncultured bacterium
TATACTCCTTCGAGGGCGAATTACGGTGTGCTCCATCACCGATGAATAGCGGTCCAAAGGATTCCGGCGGAATCCCGGCTGCGCCTTGTTTTGTGCGGATTATGGTTCAAGTGAAAGGAACGTGAAATGGCAAAGGTAACGGGCGGCGCTTTGGTCGCACAAGTAATGAAGAACGACGGCGTCAAGCATTTGTTCGGTCTGGTCGGCGGGCATGTATACCCCATCTTTGAGGGCTGCGTCGAGATGGGCATTCGCGTGATCGACGTCAGGCACGAGGAATCAGCGGCGCATATGGCCGAGGGATGGGCGCTCACCACCGGCGAGCCCGGCGTGTGTATCGGCACGGCAGGGCCGGGCTTTACGAATATGCTCACGGGCATCGCCAACTCGTTCACCGGTGGCACGCCGATGCTCGCCATCGGCGGCCGCGCATCGATCAACCAGTTCGATACCGGCGCGCTGCAGGATTTCAATCAGCTCGACATCGTCAAGTCGATGACCAAGTTCGCGCGCGCGGTTTACGAGACCGAGCGTATTCCTGAGTACGTTGGCATGGCCTTGCGGCACGCCACCAGCGGACGGCCCGGGCCCGCCTATCTCGAGGTGCCGATGGACCGACTGTTCGCCGAGGTCGATGTCTCGTCGGTTCAGATTCCGGAATGCCATCGGATGCGCTCGGCCCCGGCGGGCAACCAGCAGGACCTCGAAAAGGCGCTCGAACTTCTCGAGAACGCCAAAAAACCCGTGGCCGTCGCCGGCAGTGGCGTCTGGTGGTCGCAGGCTCACGACGCGCTCAGGAAATTTGTAGAGAAGGCCGACCTGCCTCTGTACACCCGCTGCGCCGCCAGGGGCGCCGTTCCCGACGATCATCCTCTCGTTATCGGGCCGGGTTTCACATTCGACCCGTCGCTGCGCGCCACGCTGGCCGAGGTGGACGTGCTGATCATGCTCGGCACGCGATTCGATTTCACATTCGAGGCGAAGCACCTGCCGCCGAACCTCAAGCTCATCCGCGTCGACATCGAGCCCTCCGAGATCTGCGCGGGCCGTGCGCCCGAGGTCGGCATCGTCGGCGACGTCGGCGTGATCATGGGCCAATTAACCGACGGAATCAAGAAACTGTCGCACAAGGAATGGGTCGAACAGCTCCAGAACGGTCGCGAGCAAATGGCCCAGATGGTGGCGCCGATGCTCGAATCCGACCAGGTCCCGATACATCCGCTGCGTCTGTGCCGCGAGGTATCGCAGTTCATCGATAAAGACACGATCCTGTGCGTCGACGGCGGCGACATGTGTGTATGGGGCAACCTGGCGCTGCCGGCGGTCGGGCCGGGGCAGTTCCTTTCGCTCGTTTCATCGATATTCGGCTGCCTCGGTGTCGGCACACCCTATGGCATCGCAGCCAAGCTGGCGAACCCCGACAAAAAAGTCATCGTGACCACCGGGGACGGCAGCTTCGGCCTGACTCTGATGGAATTCGACACGGCGCTGCGGCACGACATCCCGATTGTTGTCGTCATCGGCAACGACAAGTGCTGGGGCATGATCCACCGCCCATTCAAGGAGCAAAAGGGCCAAAGCTTCGGCTGCGAACTCGAGCACAGGCGCTACGACAAGATCATCGAGGCGATGGGCGGTCACGGCGAATACGTCGAAAAACCCGAGGACATAGGCCCCGCGATCCAGCGCGCGATCGACTCCGGCGTGGCCGCGTGCGTGAATGTGATGACCGATCCCGAGGTCGGTCCCGGCCTGCAGGAGATGTGAGTTGACGCAGGACTCGCAGGAAGCAGGGGAGAGTTCCGAAGTCGAAGACCGACCGAGTCGGAGCGTGTCCGGCGATTCCGGACAGGTCGGAGCAGGGGAGGCCGCCAGCGCGCGGGCGTACAGCCGCTCAAAGCGCATCCTCTTCGTCGTCGAGCTTGCCGTGGGCATGGGCTACTTCGTTCTGCTTCTCGCAACGGGGGCTTCGATCTCCATCGCCGGACGAGTCGAGTCGCTGACGGCCAATGCGTGGCTTGTCGTGCTGCTGTACATGCTTGTCGTCGGGCTGGCATACGAATTTGTCGGGGTCCCGCTCGATTTTTACGGCGGCTTTGTCCTCGAGCACAAATATGGGCAATCCACACAGAGTTTTCGGGCATGGGTGTGGGATGCGCTCAAGGGCAAGCTCGTGGCCTTATGCATCGGCGCAATCCTGCTCGAGGCGGTCTATTGGCTCCTGCGCAGCTATCCGCAAAGCTGGTGGCTGATCGCCACCGTCATGTTCATTGCGTTCGGCGTGGTGATGGCCAACCTGGCGCCGGTGCTGCTGATGCCGATCTTCTACAAATTCGTTCCACTCAAGGACGAAGAACTCGGGAGACGGCTCATCCGCCTGTGCGAGAAGGCCGGCACGGCCGTCAGGGGCGTCTATGAGATGGACATGAGCCGCAAGACGCGGGCGGCAAACGCGGCTCTTGTCGGCCTCGGCAACACACGCAGGATCGTGCTCGGCGACACGATGCTGGACCGCTACGAGACCGATGAGATCGAGGTCGTTCTCGCCCACGAGCTGGGGCACCACGCGAACTGGGACATGTGGAAGGGGCTCGGTTTCCAATCCGCCATATCCGCGCTCGCGTTCTATGCGGCACATCATGTGATGGACGTCAGCTCGGCCTGGCTCGGACTGCGGGGGCCGGGAGACATTGCGGGCTTTCCGCTGCTGATGCTCACGATCGGCGCGGTATCGCTCTTCTTTTTGCCCGCTTCCAACGCGTTTTCGCGCCGCCTCGAAAGGCGGGCCGACGGGTTCGCGCTTAAGCTGACGGCCGCCCCGAGGTCATTTGCATCGATGATGGGCAAGCTCGGCCGGCAGAACCTCTCCGAGTTCGAGCCTGACCCGCTCGTCGAGTTTATGCTGTTCTCGCATCCATCGATAAGCAGCAGGATACGCATGGCGCGCGAGATGTACCCCGACGAGTTTTCCGGCCGCACGCCGCACTCAGGTTGAAAAGATTGCGCGTTTCCGATAAACTTAAGACTGGAGAGCGCAGACAAAAAAGCGGGGAAACGAATATGCTCAGGCTACAGCGATCGACAGGGCCGTGGCGGCCGCGGCCGGCGCAGGCGGATAACTCGCGCGAGCTTACGGCCGTTTTCCGAAATTTGCGCGGCGGATTGACGGCCATCATCGTCTTTCTCACACTTGTCTTGCCCGCCGGCTGCTCCAATCTGACCGGCTGGACTATTTCCGGTACCGAAAAGAGCGCCCTTCCCACCACGAAGGTTTATCTCGTGATGGAAAACATCGAGACCGTGCCCGAAAATCTCAGGACACAGGGCGAAATATACGTCGACGCCGCCTATTTCGGTCGCACCAGCCGGCCCACATATTACAAGTTTGTCGGAAACGGGCTCGTCGTGGGCATGGTGCAGATAGAAAAAGAGAAGCCCCATACTCTGAGGGTGGATCTGCCCGGCTACGAGCCGTTCGAGCACACTCGCCATTTCGGCGCTCTCTCCGAGTACTCGATCTCGTTTCGCATGAAACGGCTCGAGGCCGAGCCGGCCGTCGCGTGGGAGATCGAGACCGAATCCGAGCGCCCCGAAGAGAAGCAGTGGTACGAATTCTGGAGATGGTTCGGCGAGTGATGCGCCCATCCGCCGCGGATTTGCCAAAACAAAGCCCGGAGAGCCTCGCCGGCGTATCCGCCGCCGAATTTTGGGCGGTAGGACGATGCATTCTCAGCGACGCCGGGCCCGGCTGAAATCGTCCCAGTGCGGGCGACTTGTCCCGGCGCGATTTTTATTGCGATACCTGCATTCACGACTGATCACAATCCGGGCGGCCCACGCCCGGAAAACGAGCGAGCGATGGGACGTTACTACGGCGGTTCAAATATCCAGTTCGGGCCACAAATAACGCCTGCCGTCAAGCAGTTGATAATCATCAACGTCGTCGTTTTCGTGCTCCAGTATTTGTCGCGGAGGGCGCTGGGCGGGGACTATCTATCGATCATATTCGGGGTCAACTACTACGGCGTCATTCGGGGCATGATATGGCAGCCCGTGACATACATGTTCCTTCACGGAACCCCCTGGCACCTGGCCTTGAACATGTTCATCCTTTGGATGTTCGGCTCCAGCATCGAACAGGCGTGGGGCCCGCGCGAGTTTTTGAAATTCTATTTTTTCACGGGCGTCATGGCCGGGCTGCTGAGCCTAGCCGTGACCATCGGGCAGAACGTAGTCACGATCGGAGCGTCCGGCGCGATTTTCGGCCTTCTCGTCGCTTTCGGAATGCTGTATCCCGACAGAATCATCCTTGCGTTCTTCATTTTCCCGATGCGAGCGAAGAACTTCGTCCTTCTCCTGGCCGCCCTTGAACTCATGATGACGCTGGAGGCGGGGGATCCCAACGCCAACAACATAGCGCGCGGCGCACACATCGGAGGCATGCTTTTCGGTTACCTGTACCTCAAGTTCGGCGATCGCGTGCGGCGCTCGCTGCCCCGGTTAAGATTCAACGCGCGATCGGGAAGGAAAAAAAAGGTTGACGACTGGAACGGTTTCATGCAAAATGAAGTCGATCCCATTCTTGACAAGATCGGTCGCGAGGGCATCCACTCGCTCACACGCAAAGAGCGGCGAATCCTGAAAAAAGCCCGCGGACGAAGGAATGTCGGATGATGGAAGACGGCAGCGACAGCATATACGCACGGCTGGAGCGGCTCGCATTCTCGATGGGCGCACGCCTGTTCGGCGTGGCCGATCTCGACAGGGTCCGCGCCGACACCGATCTTCTCGACACGTGCTACGACAACTACACCCGCGGCATTTCCGTCGGCGTCGCGCTCGATGAGGCGCCTCTCGAGAATGTCGTAGACGGCCCCACCGAGGACTACTGCCGAGAGTACCTGAGGGTGAACGCGACCCTGGATTCGATCGGCAGGGCGTTTGCGGCCGAGCTCGAGGCCGGCGGCGCCGACGCCGTGCATATC
>CBDUSG010000299.1:0-4980 GCA_965369575.1 uncultured bacterium
CCGGCGACTCGCCGGGTCATTCCCGCGAAGGCGGGAATCCATTCCACCAGCAAACTGGATTCCCGCTCCCTGATCCCCCGATCTGGATCGGGCACGGCACGCCGTGCCCCTACGCCGGAATGATAACTGTTTTCCACTTCCAGTAGTATCCGCCGGACCGGAAATTCCTGTCTCTCCTGCGATCCTTCATCCGCCGCTCGCGATCTGCGGCTTCTCTTCCCATCCATGGCCTTCACGGTCATTCCTTCAGGCTTTCGCCCTTCACGCATCGAGTTCGCGATAAAGCACCCACGTGTATTGCGGCGTCTTGCGGTCCATGTATATCTCGAACACCCTCCCGCACTCGGTCCGAACCGTATAGTAGTTGCGATGCCGCCGCAGTATCCATGTTTTCTTTTTTGGCGCGCCCGCCGGGAATCCCCAGTCCTGCCGGCTCTTCAGGATTTCCCCGATTCGGAACTCCTCGTCGCGCCACATGAACGAGACCGGCTGCAGCGGATCGTTTTCCGACTCGCTGCCGCACTCGACGGCAATTTTTTCGGAATACAATTTCATCGGTCGGCCCTGCTGGAAAGGATCGGCCCGCCGCCCTACCGATCGTGCGATCAGCGTGCGGCCCGCGCGGCGGCGAGACGTGTACGCTTGAGCAGAGGCTTCAAGAATCCGCCAGTGTACGATTTCTTCTTCGCAGCCACCTCCTCCGGCGTGCCGGTCGCGACGATATGCCCGCCCTTGTCGCCGCCCTCGGGCCCGAGGTCGATTATGTAGTCGGCGGTCTTGATGACGTCGAGGTTGTGCTCGATGACTATTACGGTGTTGCCGGCATCCACAAGCCGCCCGAGGATCGCCAGCAGGCGCCTGATGTCGTCGAAGTGGAGGCCCGTGGTGGGCTCATCGAGAATGTACAGCGTCTTCCCGGTGTCCCTGCGCGAAAGCTCGGTCGAAAGCTTGACGCGCTGAGCCTCGCCGCCCGAGAGCGTTGTCGAGGATTGTCCCAGCTTTATGTAGCCGAGGCCGACGTCGTACAGCGTCTGCAGCTTTCGCCTGATCGCGGGAATGCTCTCGAGGAACTCAAGCGCGCTTTCTACGGTCATGTCCAGCACGTCGGAGATGCTTTTGCCCTTGTATTTGACGGCGAGAGTTTCGCGGTTGTAGCGAAGGCCGCCGCACGCCTCGCATGTCACATAGACGTCGGGCAAAAAATGCATCTCTATCTTGATCATGCCGTCGCCCTTGCACGCCTCGCATCTGCCGCCCTTCACGTTGAAGCTGAAGCGGCCGGGCTTGTATCCGCGCACCCTCGAGTCGGGCACTTTGGAAAAAAGCTCGCGTATGTGCGTGAACAATCCCGTGTATGTCGCGGGATTCGAGCGCGGGGTCCTCCCGATGGGCGACTGGTCGACGTCGATGACTTTGTCGATGTTTTCGAATCCGACGAGGCCGGAGTGTGCACCCGGCTCGTGTTTCGAACGATAGAGTCTTTTTGCCAGCGCAGGATAGAGGGTCTCGTCGATCAGCGATGATTTCCCGGAGCCGGAAACTCCGGTGACGCATATGAACAGGCCGAGCGGAAATTCGACATCTATGCCCTTCAGATTGTTGTGCCGGGCGCCCTCAAGCATCAGAAAATGGCCGTTGTGTCGGCGCCTTTGCTGCGGCACCTCGATTTGCAGCTTGCCGCTGAGATATTGTCCCGTCAATGATTTCTTGCAGTCCATGATGTCCTGCGGCGAGCCGGTCTTTACGACCTCTCCCCCGTGCACTCCCGCGCGCGGGCCGAGGTCCACGACAAAGTCGGCCGCGCGGATCGTTGCCTCGTCGTGCTCGACGACAATGACCGTGTTGCCGAGATCGCGCAGCCTCTCAAGCGTCTGCAGGAGCCGTTGGTTGTCACGCTGGTGCAGTCCGATGCTGGGCTCGTCAAGAATATAAAGGACGCCGACAAGCCCCGAACCCACCTGCGTGGCCAGCCTGATCCTCTGCGCTTCGCCGCCCGCAAGCGTGCCCGCGGATCGATCGAGCGTCAGATAGTCGAGTCCGACGCTCAGCATGAAGTCGAGCCGCTCGCGCATTTCCTTAATGATTCTCCTGGCTATCAAGGCTTGTGTCTTGGACAATTTTAATTTGCCTATGAAGGCGCGGGCGTCTTTGATCGACAGCGATGTAAGTTCGGCGATGTTCCTGCCGCCGACTCGAACGGCCAGGCTCTCGGGCTTCAGTCTGGCGCCGCCGCAGCCGCTGCACGGGCGCGCCCTCATGTACGACCCTATTACTTCCCTGACCGCGTGCGAGTCGGTCTCGGTGTATCTGCGCCTGAGGTTCGGGATAACTCCTTCGAACGACTTCTGCATCAGATATTTATTGCGGCCGTGCGAAAGCGTGAAATTTATCTCCTCGTCATTCGAGCCGTAAAGCAGGACTTCCCTGTGAACGGGATCGATCTCTTCGAACGGGACATCGGTCCCGAACTCATAATGGCGGCTGACCTGCTCGATCATCTGCCTAAAATAGCGGGAGGTCGTCTGAAGCGAGTGCCACGGATCGATCGCGCCCTCGGCCAACGTTTTCGAGGGGTCGGGCACAACAAGCTCGGGATCGATCTCCATGTTGCTGCCCAGGCCGCCGCACGTCTGACACGCGCCATGGGGACTGTTGAACGAGAACATCCGCGGCTCGAGTTCTGCGTAGCTGATGCCGCACTTGATGCAGGCCAACCGCTCGCTGAACACCTGTTCGCGCGGCTTCTTTCGGCGTTGGCCCGGCTGCTCGGCGAGGATTTTCATGATCCCCTTCCCGAGCCGCAGCGTGGTTTCCACCGAGTCGTTGAGCCGGCGGCGGATTCCCTCCTTGACCACCAGGCGGTCGACGACCACGTCGATGTCGTGCGCCTTTCTCTTGGCGAGCCTTATGTCCTCGTTGACGTCGTAGATTTTCCCGTCGACGCGAACCCTGATGTAACCCTCCTTGCGGACGTTTTCGAAGATGTGCCGGTACTCGCCTTTGCGGCCGCTGACAAGGGGCGCAAGCAGCATGAGACGGGTCTGTTCGGGCAGCGAGAGTATCCGGTCGGTGATTTCCTGCGCGGTCTGCGACGAGATGACATCGCCGCAGTTGTAGCAATGAGGCGTTCCCGCGCGGGCGTAGAGCACGCGCAAGTAGTCGTAGATCTCGGTCACGGTCGCGACGGTCGAACGCGGATTTCTGCCGGCGCTTTTTTGCTCGATCGAGATGGCGGGCGAGAGGCCCTCGATGTGCTCGACGTCGGGCTTCTGCATCTGCTCGAGGAACTGGCGCGCATACGCCGACAGGCTCTCGACGTAGCGGCGCTGTCCCTCGGCGTAGATCGTGTCGAACGCCAGGCTCGACTTGCCCGAGCCGCTCAGCCCGGTGACGACGACAAGCTTATCGCGCGGAATGCGCAGGTTGATGCCTTTAAGGTTGTGCTCCCTTGCGCCCCGTATTTCTATGACGCGCTCATCCATAGCGCTCAAATCTCCCATCCGAATCTTCCAATCAACGGCACGAAGACGCAGCTCGTAACGTCGTCGGTCTCGAATCGGTCGTCCCGCCGGGTTATCCGCTTGCAGACCTGCAGTTTCTTATTCCCCACGGGTATCACGAGCCTGCCGCCCTCGGCGAGCTGATCGAGCAGCGCCTGAGGCACTTCCGGCGCCGCCGCAGCCACGATGATGCCGTCAAAAGGCGCCTCGGCGGGCAGTCCCGCGCTGCCGTCGCCGCAGATGACGGTGACATTGCGGTATCCGATCTTTTGCAGAGTCGCATACGCGAGGCATGCGAGCCTCTGATGCCTTTCAATCGAGTATACCTTCGAGGCGAGACGCGAGAGCACCCCTGCCTGGTAACCGCTGCCGGCGCCGATCTCGAGCACGACGTCGCGAGGCTTGAGCCTGAGTTCCTGCGTCATTATCGCGACCATGTACGGCTGCGATATCGTCTGCTCCTCACCTATCGCCAGCGGGCCGTCCCCGTAGGCCCGTCCCCTGAACTGTTCCGGAACGAATTCGTGCCGCGGCACGAGCCGCATGGCCGCGAGCACGCGCTCGTCGCGGATGCCGCGGGCGCGCAACTGCCGTTTGACCATCTGGCGCCGGACCTTGTCGTAGTCCGGCGGGTCCGCGAATTTGCCGAATAATCTCATGATGACCGGTCTGGAGAATGTCAGGAGCGGTTGCAAAAGAGGAAAAAACGCGGGCGTCGCTACGATTCCATCAGAGAGTCCATCTGATCGATCACGTCCTTGACGACCTTATTTTTTGCATCTTCAGGTATTTTGTAATGGTGTTCTCTTTCAAGAAGTTCCAGCGTTTTCATCGCGACGTTATAGCAGAAATTTTCCAGCTTCACGCTTGGCCTCCGCGTCCGTCCATACCCCGGGCATTTCCCCAATTTGCCGCCAAAAAAGTATAGCACGCCCCCAAAAGGAGAGTCAATCGGGCGGCGGCGAGTCGCCGCGGACATGAGAGCGGCGAGTCGCCGCAGACATGAGATACTTCGTATCTCTATTTCTGACGAAGGGCGACAACTTATTGTTCCGATACTGCATACGGGGCGAGTCACCGCCGAGTTCCAAAAGCGGTCCTACCGATTCATTTCCAGCGAGGAGCCGTTCCATGCGACTCAAACATAGCCGACGCAAGGATACGAAGTATCCGGCGGCCAGTGGCCGCGGACATGAGAGCGGCGAGTCGCCGCTGACATGAGATGCTGCGCATCTCTATTTCTGACGAAGGGCGACGGCTTAATCCGTTAATGTTCGAGTGAACGCGCCTGGCATCGGTCTGTCAAAAAAACGTCGTTTAATAACCGGCACTACTGATCCGGTTCCAGCGAGGACCTGTCCCTCGCGGCTGCCACATAGGCAAGGCAAGGATACGAAGTATCCGCCGTCAGCGGCGACTCGCCGCCGCGTGCCACATAGGTGACGGAGAGATGCGAAGCATCTCACGGAGGGGTGTGGGG
>CBDUSG010000300.1:0-4979 GCA_965369575.1 uncultured bacterium
CAGTCGCGCTTTATGCTCTGACGATCGCCGTTGTCGCCGCCGCTTTTTTTGGCGGGGCCGCGCGGTTGCGCGAGGCGAGCCTCGGGTGGCTCTGGGGGAACCTGAGCGTCACGCACTCCGAGGATTCCGTCTACGGCAACGTGACCTTCGTAGAGGAACTCGAGGAAAATGCGCTCTACGAAAACGGCCTGCTGATGTTTTCGCATCCCGACAGGTTCTCCGCCGAGGAAGCCGTCCATTTCGCCATGCTCGAGCATCATCTTCCGGCGCGCGTGCTCCTGATCGGAGGCGGCGTGAGCGGTTCACTGAATGAGATTTTGAAGCATCCGGTCGAGCGGGTCGACTATCTCGAGCTCGATCCGATGGTCATAGCCATGGTCAGGAAGTTTTTCCCCGCCGAGGTCGCCGATGCGCTCGACGACCCTCGGGTCAGCGTCCACACTGTCGACGGCAGGCTATTCGTAAAGGAAACGAGTGAGACCTATGATGTGATAATCGTGAATCTGCCGGATCCTTACACCGCGCTCATCAATCGGTTCTATACGCTTGAGTTCTTTCGCGAGTGCGACCGTCGGCTGGCGCCGGGCGGGATACTCTCGTTCCGTGTCAGCTCGGCCGAGAACTACATCTCGCCTGAGCTGCAGCAGTTCCTCGGGTGCCTGAACAAGACTCTCGGCGAGGTGTTCCCCGACGTCAAGGTCGTGCCAGGTGTCTCGAACATCTTTCTCGCGTGCAACAAGCCGGGCGTGCTCACGCTCGAGAGCGACGACCTGATACAGGCTCTCGAGCGGCGCGGGATAAAAGAAAAGCTCGTGTTCGTCAGGGAATATTTCCTGCCGTATCGGCTGTCGGAGGAGCGCAAAGAAAGGCTTGCCTCGGCCCTCGCGACCGCGGAGGCGAGGATCAACACGGACCTCTCACCGGTATGCTACTACTACCACGCCGTATTGTGGAGCAAACAGTTCGAGGACTTTTCCGGCAGGCTGCTCGCCGCGTTTGCAAAAGTGCGGCCCTATTGGATCGCGGTCGCGATTGCTGTCTTTTTCACGGCGGCGCTTATCATCCAGCGGCTGCGTCCACAGTATTGGGGCCCCAAATCGATCCTCGTCGCCGTCGCGACAACCGGATTCGCCGAGATCGCCATCGAGGTCGTCGCGCTCCTGGGGTTTCAGGCCATTCACGGGTACGTGTATTACAAAGTGGCGATAGTCGTCACGGCCTTCATGGTCGGCCTGACGATCGGGGCGGCCGCGATGAGTCGCGCCATAAAGCGCGCATCGGCCGGGCGGCGTGCGCTGATTCTGGTGCAGACGCTCGTGTGCCTGTACCCGCTCGTGCTGCTGGGTGCGCTTATCGTCTTCTCGCGCGCGGGCTCATCCGGCGCCGGCGCGCGCGCATTCGCGTTCCAGGCGCAGGTGGCTTTTCCGCTGCTTGCATTTTTCGCGGGTATCGTCGGCGGGCTCCAGTTCCCGCTGGCAAACGATCTGTGGCTCGCCGAGATGCCCGGCGCAGCACGAGCGGCCGGCTACACGTATGGGGCCGACCTGCTCGGTTCATGTCTCGGGGCGCTGCTTACGACCGCGCTGCTCGTGCCCGTCCTCGGCATCCCGGCTGCGTGCGTCACCGCCTCCCTTCTGAATCTGGGCAGCCTCATCCTGCTGCTTTTCCGTCCGCCGTCCGCCTGAGCGGCTCGTCACGATCCGAAAAAAGCGCTCGGCGGCGCCCGTCAGCCCTCGCGCGAGCACCCCTAAGACCCCGTCCGGATTGAATTTTGCGCGTATTTCAATTATAATATCGGTTGGCGGGCATATAACAGCCGGCCCAGGGCGCAGAATCGTTCTCAGCCGGGCACAAGGCGGCTCTATGGCAGAAATTAGGAAGAACCTCGGCACCATCCTGATCGACGAAGGCGTTCTTTCCCGCGAGGAGTTCGAGGTTGTTCTGCAAAAATCCCGGGCCCGCCGTCTATCCGTCGAGGACACACTCTTCAAGCTCGGCTATATCTCGCGCGACAAGCTCGGCGATCTGCTTGCCAGAATCCATGAATGTGATTTCATCGACCTGTATTCATGCAAGGTCGACGGCGACGCCATAGGCGCGATTCCTCCCGAACTGGCCGTCGAGCTGCAGGCCTTGCCGTACGCACTCGAGGGAAACATTCTCTCGGTAGCCCTTTCGGGAGATTCCATAGAAAACCGTCCTCTCGCTGAGATCACACAGCAGCTGGAACTCCTCTCCGGTAAAAAAGTCCGAGTCTCCCTGTGCAATCCCGGTCCGCTGAACGAGATGCTGATGAGATTCTGCCCGCCTGAGCCCACGAGCGCTCCGGCCGAGGGCTCCTCGCAGGGGGACGTCGCGACTATTATACGCTCGCTCAAGTCGGACCACATCGAAGCCACCCTACGCGGACAATTCGAAGAACTGTACGACATCGGCCAGACCGCCCTGATCGGAGTCCGCTCGCATCCGTTCAGTCGAGCGGTCACGACCACCATAGAAGAGGCCAAGGTAAAACTTGGCGAGTCGAGGGGATACGTCGATTCCGGCTTCGAGGAAGAGGCGATTGAGATGGCCAAGCAGGCCGTAACGCTTATCAAGGAAGCGACGGCAAGGGCCGATGCGTTCGAGAAGGACTGGGAAAAGCTTCTGCAGGCCGTAAAAAGACTGCGCGGCAAGATTGCCGCCCTCGAAAGCGAGGGCGCCGCCGAGTATGCATCCGCCGAATTCAAAGAACTCTCCGAGATCCGCGAGTCGCTTCTCGAGTGCGTCAGTGAGCGCAACGTCGACAGGCTGCGCTCGCTGTTGGACCAAGGCATGGTCATCACTGAGAAAGTGAGCCTGCTCGAGCCCGGAAGAAGCCGGGGCCGCGAGCAGGTCATCGCCAGCCTCGCCCAGGTGCGCGAGGTCATAGCGCGCGCAAGGAACGTGGGCGCCAAAGAGCACGCGCCCGACGCGCTGAAGGAAGCCTACGATTTTCTCGATAGGGCCGAGGCGTATGCGCGCCACGCGCAGTGGGAGGACGTTCGCGAGTGTCTCTCGTCGGCCGAGTCGAATGCTCTCGAGGCCGAGCGAATCGCGCTTCAGGCGGTCAAGGAGAAGGAGCATCTCACGGTCAAGCTGCGCGAATCGATCAGGGCCGCGATGGCCGTGTTCGAAGAGGCCATAACCCACGAGTTCGCACACGAGGTGATTGAGAACCTCATGCGCGCCAAGGATGTCATAAACGAAACCAAGGCCTGCTTTGAAAGCGACGAGCTGGAGCGCGGCATCGGACTGGCGCAGAACGTCGCCCGGCGAATCACCGAAGAAATAATCCCGCTCGCCGAAGAAGCCCAACGGCTGTGGGGCGAGCTTTTCGCGAGGGCGAAAGACGTCTCAGCCCGGATCCAGGTCATCGACATTCCGCTCGCGCTCGAGGTTTCCCCCAAAAATATGAAGGCGCTTTTCCGGAACGAGCGCGAAATGGTTGCCTCGCTCTGCGAGCGCGATCGGGCGAAATTCGCCGAGGCGATTTCCCTGTGCGAAGAGCACGCCGAGGAAATACGCCAGCGTCTGGCCGCGGCCCAGGACAACCTGCGGCAGGTCGAAAGCGTGCTGACGGAGGTGGACGCGCTGATGGTTTCCGCCGCGGCCTCCGGCATCGACGAAGAGGTGGCCGCCGCTTACGAGGGCGCGAGGCGGTTGCTGGAGGAGGCGCGAAGCCTCTTCGAGGGAGGCGCCGGCGATCAGGCCCTCAACCGGGCGCAGGCCGCTCGTGTCAAGCTCGAGTCCGAGGTCATCGAGCCTCAGGATTCCGCCCAGCGCGAGTGGAACGAACTCTCGCAAAAGGCGATCGAGGTGTCCGAGCAGATCCAGTCGATGAACATACCGCTCGTCCTGCGGATCGTCCCGGAAAAGATGGATGTCCTTTTCCGGAAGGAGCGCGAGATGGTCGGCTCGCTTTCGGAGCGGGACAGGGACAGGCTTGCCGAGGCCGTCTCGTTCTGCAAGGAGCTGGCCGACGAAATCGGGCGCGAGCTTGCCGACGCCAAGAAAGGGCTGCGACTGGCCGAAGCCGCAATCGGGGAGGCCACGAAGTTCCTCGCTATTGCCGCGGCCTCGGGCATCGACGAGAAAGTCGGCCCGGCCTATGACGAGTCGAGACGATTGCTGGAAGAGGCAAAGGACATGCTCGAGCACGGAGACTCGGGCGGCGCGCTGGACCGAGCCGAGGCGGCGCGCACCAAGCTCGAGAAAGAGGTCGTGGAATTGCAGGATGCTGTGCGGCAGGCCTGGGAAGAACTGTCCGTAAGGGCGACGGCGGCTTTCGAGAAGATACAGACTATCGACTCGTCGCTTGCCCTAAACCTGCTCCCGGAAAAGATGGAGCTCCTTCTCGAGGGAGAGCGCGCGATGGCCGGCGCGCTCTGCCGGCGCGACCGCGAATCGCTGGCAGAGGCTGTCTCGGCCTGCGAAGAGCTGGCCGAGGAAATCGCCCGGAGCGCGGATTCCGCGCACGAACCCCTGCAACGCGCCGAAACCGCGATCCGCGACACGGAGAGGCTCCTCGTCTCGTCTTCTTCGTCGGGCATAGACCAGACGGTGGCCGGCGCATATGCCGAGGCGGGACGCATCCTGGAGGAGGCGAAGAACCTGCTCGAGGTCGGGGACGCCGAGGCCGCGCTCGAGCGCGCCCAGGCGGCGCGTGGAAAGCTCGAGTCAGAGGTCGTTGAAAGACAGAGCGCGGCGCGCGAGAAATGGCTCGAACTCTCTCCGCGTTCGAAGGAGGCTTTGGAAAAGGCCGAGCGGGCGTGCTCGGCGGACGCGATCCAGTATTGTCCGGAGCTGGTTGACGCCCTGCGCGCCGATGCAGGCAAGATCGTCTCTTCGGTCGCATCGCGCGACCTTGATAATCTCGAGGCCGCAGTCGCGAAGGTCGAGGAACGGATAGAATCGCTTTCAAGCGCAATCGGGGCGGTGAAAGCGCAACACCACGGAGA
>CBDUSG010000301.1:0-4969 GCA_965369575.1 uncultured bacterium
AGAACCGTCTCGACCTTCAACTCTTTCCCGATATCACCGATCTTTACATCCTTGCCCTTGAATGAGAAGGCGGATGTGCGGGCGATAACCCGCAAATCTTGTAACTGTGTTAGGGCATTGATCAACTCTTCCGCCAAACCATCGCAGAAGTATTCCTGGTCCGGGTCCGCGCTCATGTTGACAAATGGCAGCACAGCTATAGACGGGGATTTTCTTGTGTTCGAAATAGTCGCGCCGGATTTTGCGGCCTCCAAGTCTGCTATCAAAGCCTGCATATCTCCATATCGGTTCCCGCAGTCTTTCTGCAACATCTTCTCGACTGCAGATTCCACAGCGGCAGGGATTTCACTTCGAACACTTTTCATTCGCTCCGGCTCTTCATAGATGATCTTGTGGAGCATTGCGGCATCGTTAGGCCCGTCAAATGGCCGCTTGCCGGTTAGCGCTTCATATAAAACAACACCAAGAGACCAGATATCACACCTATGATCTATATCGCTGTCGCCGCGGGCTTGCTCGGGCGACATATAATTGACAGTGCCCATGATTGTGGCTGTCTTCGTCAGCTTTGATTTTCCGGCCAGCTTGGCGAGGCCGAAATCCATTATCTTGGCTTGGCCGTCCTCGGTGACCATGATATTCGCAGGCTTGACGTCTCTATGAACGATTCCCTTGCTGTGCGCGTGCCGCAATCCTTCGGCGACCCGAAGAGCAATATTGATAGCATCATCGATATCGAGTGGACCGGATTTGATTTTGTCCGCCAAGCTTATTCCATCAACGCATTCCATCGCGATAAATGTTTGATCTTCTGCCTCGTCAATTTCATGGATGGTACAAATATTAGGATGCGCCAGCGCCGCCGCCGCCTGCGCCTCTCGGATGAATCTTTCCTTCAATTCCTCCGAACGCACAAGTTCAGGCGGCAAGAACTTGAGCGCAACCGTCCGCTCGAGCTTCGTATCCTCGGCCTTATACACCACACCCATGCCGCCCTCGCCGAGTTTGTCGCTGATTTTGTAATGCGAAATCGTCTTGCCGATCAGGCCCGGACGTGCGGACGTTCCTGCTCCTGCCGAAACTCTTTCTGTCTCATTTAAGAATTGGATCGCCTTTTCAGCATACGAAATATCACCACTAAGAATTGGAATCGCAGATTCGCCCTCTAGAGCGACAAAGCGAGCATCCGGGATTAGTGCAGCAACCTTTCTTCCAGCAGAAAGGGGCACCTTTCGACATGCGCGCCCCTGTAAAACCAGTGTCGCCGCTTTTACTTCAGGAAGGTAAGGTCTAATATCAACGTTAGCGAAGAATTCAACGTATTTCGCGGCAGTTTCGGGTAATACGGATTCGCGGAGCTGATTGGAGAAATGACGCTGCAACTCGGTAGGGCCGTTGGGAAAAACAATCTCAGCTATCGCTCTTCGGGCAAGGCTCCAATTCCCGCGGATGAGTTCAAGCAGGCCATGTGCAGCCTCAGGAGTTACGTTCTCCTCACCATATGAAAATGCAGACCAGAGCACCATCCGAGAAACACGCTCTGGATGCTGTGCGGCATATGCGACACAGATCGCTGCGCCGCCTTCACTACCTCCCAAATCAAACCGCTCCAGTTGAAGACTGTCGGCAATGGCCACAAGATCAGCAACTTGCTGCTGCAGGGAAATATCATCAACTTCACACTGCGAGTAACCAACCCCGCGGCGGTCAAATGCTATGATCTTGCGTTCTTGCGTAAAAGCTTCCAGGAAAGCACGGCTATTGGGATGTTGCCACTCATGCTCGATGCTTCCGGCCCATCCTTGGACAAACAGAAAAGGGTGTCCTTGGCCCATGGAAGCATAAGCAATGCGTGTACCATCAGCACTGGTGCAAAATCGGATCTGCGGTTCCATCAGCAGTTCTTACCTCGCAACTGAGTTCTCGTCTTTAATACCATCCCGCCCTCGCCGAGTTTTTCGAGGATTTTATAATGGGATATCGTCTTTCCGATCATTTGTCGAGGCCGATTTTCTTGAGCATTGCGTTAAACCGCGGATCGGAACGAATGTTGTCAAGTTCCGAATCTACTTTGAGCCATAAAAGCATAAACTCGTGTTCTTCGTATGCCTTTTCCAGCGATTCAAACGCCTTGTCGGTTTCCCCTAGGAGAGAATAGGCACACGCAAAATGATATGCCGGGAGATTCCTTTCCTCCGACCTCGCCAGCACATAGTCCAAAGCTTCATGCGCCTCGTCTTTCTTGCCCATATCGGCATAGAACCATACATCATGAATGTTCACGCGCCGGCCTGATTCTTTTTTTAGCTTTTGATTCTCTTTCAGGGCTTCTTCAAACAATGAATTTTTCCTGTATACCCAGATGAGAGGTCCACGCGCAAGCGGATAATCGGGGGCTATCGCAATTGCCCGCTGGAAGACTTCGATAGCCTTGTCGTATTGGCGGGCGAGACCGTACATAACTCCCATTTCCGAGTTTATGAAAGGAGAGAGAGGGTCAAGCTCATGGGCTAGTTTCATTTCATCGATTGCCTCTTCAAATTGGGCCCGATACCCCAAATGCCTCCCGTTAAAGACATGAAGCAGAGCATTATTTGGATTGACTTCAATTCCTCGCTTCAATCTCTTCTCAGCGGCTTCCCAGTCCCGTTCATAGCTCATTTCATGATGTGCCAACGCTGCGTACGCATCCCCGAGAGTGTCATCTAGCTCCAGAGCCTTCTGGAGAATCGCTCTCCCCTTTGGAAAAGCCTCTTTTGCTGATATGACCCCGGCGGCCTGAAGAAAATAGTATGCGCCGGCCAGGCCGGCATAGGCCGGGGCATAGTCAGGCGCTTTTTCTATTACCTCTTCGAAGTGCTCTATTGCCTTGTTCACGTCTTCTTCCGTAGTGCCTTCCCAAACAAGATGCCTCCCCAGGAGATACAAATCATATACCTCAAAGTCCACTGGTTTTTGCTTTGGAACCTTTGTCTCATGTGATCCCAAGAGCCTCGGCTTCAAGTTTTCCACAATCGCCAGAGTGATTTCGTCCTGAATAGCGAAAACATCATCCATCTCTCGGTCGTACCGCCCGGACCATAAATGGTGGCCGCCTGCGACGTCGATTAGCTGCGCCGTTATGCGCAGTTGGTTTCCCGCCTTCTTGACGCTGCCCTCAAGTATGGCCTCAACGTTTAATTCCTTACCGATGTCACTGATTTTGACGTCTTTGCCTTTGAAATAGAAAGCGGATGTCCGCGCGATTACTCGCAAGCCTTCAAGCTGGGCCAGGGCATTGATCAGTTCCTCAGACATTCCGTCGCAGAAATACTCCTGGTCCTTACCCTCGCTCATATCCACAAATGGCAGAATGGCAATGGACGAGAATGCTTTCCCCTCCGAAATTGGAGCCGGAGGGACAATCGCCGATTCAGTATCTTTTGGTTTCTCAAGTTCCGGCTGGCGAAGGAAAAGAATGGCCGCAACACACAAGCAAGCAAAAAGTGCAACAGCACCTGCCGCAATTCCCGGTCTGATTCGCCTCGGTGTCGCTTGTCCCGTTGCGCCCATTGGCTTGGTTTTGCCGCGCCCTTTTATGAGGCCGGCTTCTTCCGCGTCAAGAAATTCGTAGTTGCGAATATCATCCAAAAGCTCGGAAATACTCGCGTACCTGTCATCCCTATCCTTCGCCATCGCGCGGGACACAACTGCGATCAGACCGGAAGGCATATCAGGAGCGAGGCTTTCCAAGTCAGCGGGCTCCTCGTAAATGATCTTGTGAATCAGCGCCGCCTCGCTTTCGGCGTCAAAAGGAGCCCTGCCCGTTAGCATTTCGAAGAGAACAACCCCCAATGACCAGATGTCGGTGCGGTGGTCCACAGGCTCCCCGCGCGCCTGTTCGGGCGACATATAGTCTACCGTGCCCATGATCGTGGACGTCTCGGTAAGCTTGGTTCGCCCGGTCAGCTTGGCCAGACCGAAATCCATGATCTTTGCCTGACCCTTTTCGGTCACGATGATGTTGGCGCTCTTGATATCCCGATGAACAACGCCTTTCTCGTGTGCCTCCTTCAGCCCTTCCGCAACCTGGATGGCGATGTCCACCGCCTCGTCCACGGTTATCTGTCCCGACGCGGTCTTCTCATCCAGCCTCTGCCCGTCGCAATAAGCCATCGCGATGAAGGTTACGCCTTCGACTTCATAAGTGTCATACAGCGTGCAAATGTTGGGATGATCGAGCAGGGATGCCGCCTGCGCTTCACGAAGGAATCGCGCCTTTTCTTGCTCGCTTTCCAGCGTATGTGCAGCGAGAAATTTCAGCGCAACCGTCCGGGTGAGCTTCGTATCCTCGGCCTTGTACACCACACCCATCCCGCCCTCGCCGAGCTTTTCGGTAATCTTGTAATGGGATATGGTCTTACCGATCATTTGTTATCCACAGATTTCTCAGATTCTCACAGATGAAAGACCCTACTGAACCATCATTATGCCAATGTAGGGGCGCGATGAGCCTGCCCCCGACCCAGATCGGGGGGCTGTGCGCCCAGAAACCTTTTTTAACCACTAAGCCTGCCCTCGACTACGATCGGGGGACACCAAGGCACAAAGGATAAAATTTAAAAATGTCTTTTATCTTTCTTGGTGTCTTGGTGTCTTGGTGCCTTCGTGGTTAGATTCCTGGTTTTCCTTTGCGCTCTTTGCGGTTTTAATGTCTCCGGCGACTCGCCGGTTCGTGGAATTCGCTCCCATTCGTGTCATTCATGATTGCAGCTTTTCCGATCATTTGTCCAGGCCTATTTTCTTGAGCATGGCAAGATATCTCGGATCCGAGCGCAAGTTGATGTCAACGAATGAAATATTTTTGAGAAAGGAAAGGACTAAGTCATGTTCCTCATATGCCTTGTCGAGCCACTCGAAACCGCGGTCTGTCTCTCCGAGAGCAAAAGACAGAGAAGCCAATAAGTATGCTGGAACATATTCCCGCCTC
>CBDUSG010000302.1:0-4967 GCA_965369575.1 uncultured bacterium
GGCGGTCATCATGGCGGTCCAGAAACAGCCGGGGGCGGATACCCGAAAGCTTACCGAAAAAATCGACGAGGCCCTGGACGGCCTTCGCCCCTCCTTCCCCGGGGGGCTCCACATAGAACCCAACCTGTTTCGCCAGTCCCATTTCATTGAGTCGTCCATCTGGAACGTGGAGGAGGCGCTCCGCGACGGGGCGATCCTGGTCGTCATCGTCCTTTTCCTCTTCCTCCTGAACTTCCGGACCACCTTTATCACGCTTACCGCGATTCCGCTCTCTCTGCTGGCTACGGCACTCGTATTCAAATTGTTCGACATGTCCATCAACACTATGACGCTGGGCGGCATCGCCGTGGCCATAGGCGAGCTGGTCGACGACGCTATCGTGGACGTGGAGAACATCTTCCGGCGCCTCGGAGAGAACAGGCACAGTAAGCATCCCAAGCCCGTTCTGCAAGTGGTGTTCAGCGCTTCCGTCGAGATCCGGCACGCCATAGTTTTCGGCACAGCCATCGTGCTCCTGGTTTTCGTTCCGCTGTTTGCGCTCTCGGGGATCGAGGGACGCCTGTTCACGCCGCTGGGCGTAGCCTACATCGTTTCCATCCTGATGTCGCTCGGGGTTTCCCTCACCGTCACACCGGTGCTGTCGTACTACCTGCTGCCTAAGATGAAACGCATGGAGGAACAGAAAGACGGGGCCGTCCTTCGTTTTTTCAAATGGCTCGCCAGGGGCCTTTATACGCTCACATTCCCGCGGCCCAAGCTCGTCGCAGCCGTCGCCGCAGTTCTGCTGGCGGCGGCGATCTTCGCCGTGGTGAATATGGGGTCTGAATTCCTTCCGCCCTTCAATGAGGGAACCGCCACGGTCACCGTAGTGGCGCAACCCGGGACTTCACTTGCGGAATCGAACCGACTGGGCACTTTGGCCGAGGACCTGATCCTCGGCTTGGCAGAGGTCAAATCGACGGGGCGTCGGACGGGCCGCGCGGAGCAGGACGAGCACGCGGAGGGCGTGCAGTACTCGGAAATCGACGTCGACTTCTGGACGGAGGAAGAGGCCGAGAAACCGGAGGAGCACAAGACCGCGCTGGGCCGCATGCCGCCGAAAGAAATCCTCCCACGGCAGGAGGTCCTCAAGGAAATCCGGCGACGCCTGTCCACCCTGCCCGGCATCTTCGTCAATGTCGGACAACCGATATCGCACCGCATCGACCACCTGCTCTCGGGGGTGCGCGCGCAGGTCGCGGTCAAGATATCCGGCCCCGACCTGGTCGTGTTGCGCAAGAAGGCGCGACAAGTGGAAGCGGCCATGAACGGGCTGCCGGGGGTGGTCGACCTCCAAGTCGAGCAGCAGGTGCTGGTGCCCCAGCTTCGCCTGCGCGCAAAGCGCGATGCGGCCAGTCGATACGGCTTCAAGCCGGGGGAACTGATGGAGATTTTCGAGACGGCCTTCAAGGGCAAGGTCGTGTCCCAGGTCATCGAAGGCCAGCGCTTTTACGATCTGGTGCTCTGGTCCCCGGAGGAACATCGCCGAGACAGCAGGGCCATAGCGGACCTGCGCCTGGTATCCCCCTCCGGGGCCGTCGTGCTGCTGTCCGATGTCGCCGACGTGGCGGAAACGCCGGGTCCCAACCAGATCAACCGCGAAAATGTACGGCGCCGAATCGTGGTGTCCTGCAACGTTCAGGGGCGCGACCTGGGCAGCACCGTATCGGACATACAGAAATCCATCGCCACGGACGTCGAGCTTCCCGAGGGATACTCCATCACCTTCGGCGGCCAGTTCGAAAGCCAGCAACGGGCAACACGCCTGCTGCTGCTGCTGGGGATTTTCTCACTGGTGGGAATGTTCGCGGTGCTCTATGCGCATTTCAAATCCGTCATGCTGGTGATTCAGGTCATGCTTGCTGTACCCTTCGCCTTTATCGGCAGCGTGGCGGCGCTGCTGATCGCTCGAGAAAGCTTTTCCGTAGCCAGCCTCGTGGGCTTCATCTCGCTGACGGGCATCGCCAGCCGCAACGGTATCCTCATGATTTCCCACTACCTCCACCTCATGACCGAGGAAGGAATGTCGTTTGACCGGGAGATGGTCGTGCGCGGCAGCCAGGAACGCGTGTCGCCCGTACTCATGACCGCCCTCACTACCGGGCTGGGGCTCATCCCGCTCGTGCTGGCCAGGGGCGAGGCCGGGAAAGAAATTCTCTACCCCGTGGCCCTTGTGGTCCTGGGCGGGTTGATGACGTCAACCCTGCTCGATATCGCCATCAGGCCGACCATATTCTTTAACTTCGGCCGCAAGGCGTCCGCGAGCGTGGTCGAGGCCATCCTCAGAAACAAGCGGACCCCCTCGGGTGGTTTCGAAGAAACAGATGCTGTTGTCGATACTACGGCAGCGCAGACTGAAGACAAGGACAATGGAGGCGATAAGAACTAGTGCTTCCTTGCAGAAATAAGCGTAACAATTCTGACCCGATTTTCTGTGTAGGTGCGAATTCATTCGCACACGTAAGTACTGACAGATACTGTGGATTCCCGCTTTCGCGGGAATGACGCAGTTGGCAATGTTGTCCAAAAATAGTAGCGTGAATTGCCGCAACTAAACACTAGTGAAGACTCCGGGACGTACACCGGAGATATTTTTGGGTGCTGTTTTCAGGAGGAGATGTGACATGAACAAGAAGCGACGCAGTCATCTGTGGATGGGAGGCATTCTTCTGTTGGGCGCCTTCGTGGTCGCGCCGGGAAGCCGGGCGACGTTCGCGCAGGAGCATCACGAGGAAGGCGGTCATGACGACGCGGGCGGCGCGACGGCGGCCAAGGCGGAGTTGGACGATTATTCCGATGCCGTAGCCGCCATCGACAAGCACCGCGCGCACGTGGAGGAACTGATCGAACATGAGAAGCTGTCAGAACTCCACAAGGCGGCGAAACCCATCCAGCTTATCGCCGAAAAGCTGGTTGGCCTGGCGCTCAAGGAAGATTCCGGCGTGCCGCGCCAAAGCCTCAAGGAGGTCAACGTTACTTCCAAGGCCCTTGCCAAGACATGGGCGAAAATCGATGAAGCCGGGGATGCCGGTGACCTGGCCGGATCGAAGAAGGTCTATCAAGAAATAGTTGACCTCATCAATACTCTTAAAAAATTCGCGCGTCCGGTGGAAGAGGAGCATCACGAGGACGCCCATGGTGAAGAAGGACATGAGGAACAAGGCGAAGAAGAGCGTGGGCACTAATATCGCCGAAGCGAAAAGCGGAGGCCGGAGCGAAAACCTCAACAACGATCCGGTTCTCAAGGGTGTTGCATGATTCGAACTATCATCAAACTGATAGTGCCTGTCGTGCTGTTGACGGCGGGATGCGCTTCCTATGAGCGCCGCCCCCTGAGCCCGGATGAAGAGTGGAGGCGCCTCGAAAGCATCAGCCTGGAAGATCTCTCCGCGAAACCCTCGAAGGATCAGGATGCAGATCGCCGCTTGCCGACCCGACCCTTCGATTATTCAGACGGGCTGTCCATGGATGAAGCCGCCGGCCTGGCCGTCGTCTTGAACCCCGACCTGCGGGTCTTTCGGCTCGAACAGGGCATTGCCGAAGGCCAGCTCGTAGGCGCCGGGCTTCTTCCCAATCCGGAGATTGACGCCAAATGGCTTTCCGAGCATGGAAGATGGGCCGGGGAACTCGATGCTCTGTTCGATCTGACCGAGGCGCTGCTGACCAGGGGGCCGGAAAGAGAAGGGGCGCGCATTCGCCTCGAGGAGGTCCGCTGGGAGATAGCGGATCGGGAATGGAAACTCGTGACCAAGGTACGCCTTGCGTTCACCGACCTGATGTACCGGGACGAAGCGCTCAGCCTGAGCCAGGCCCAAAAAGGGATAGCGGAACACACTCTTGCCGGCATCAAAGCGCGCAAAGCCCACGGGGTCGCCACCGAACTGGATGTGATCCTGTCCGAAGCGGACGTGACGGAAATCGAACGCCGCGAAAAACGTCTCGCCGGCGAGCGCAGGAGATCGCTGCAGCGACTGAACAGGCTCCTCGGGCTGCCGCCCGAGCACGACACCCGAATACAAAACGCCGAAAAGCAGCTGGCTTACACGGCGCTATCCGGCGACGTCGAGGCGCTCGCTGAAAAAATTCCGTTTCGGCGTCCCGATCTTCTTGCCGCCGAAAAGGCATATCTTGTGGCCGAAAAGGAACTCCAGGTCGAGTACAGAAAACAGTTTCCCCGAACCCGAATCGGGCCGTCCGCCGAACGGGGCGAAGGCGACAATTTTTTCGGATTCGGCTTCTCTATCGAGATCCCCATCTTCAACAGGAACCAGGGTGAAATCGCAACCAAGCTGGCCGAACGGGATCAGAAACGCCGCTCATACATCGCAGCGCTTCACGATGCTCGCGCCGAACTCTATGCGAAATGGGCGGAATGGGAAACGCTCGATGCAGACCTCGACTTCTATTTCTCCAGGGTGGCCCCCCGGCTGGATCGCGGCCTCGAGCTTACCGAGAAAGCGTTCAAAGAAGGCGAGATAGACCTGTTAAAGGTCTTGGTTTTCCAGGACCGGGTTCTGGAAAGCAAACGCGAGATATTGGATACGCTTCTGGATTTCCACCGCGCCAGAATCGAGGCCGAAGAGGCCATGGGCCCGATCAGGCCCGATCGGGAAGCAGAAGAATCCGAGAAAGAAAAACCAGACCAACCGTAAGGGGCGGCCATACTCCTTCAAAGTTTTATGGCGCACAGGCCTTTTCATATCGAGGCGCCGGAGGCGGGAATCGAACCCGCACGCCTGCACAGCTCAGAAATCGTCTCCTCACCCCGAAGTCCCTCTAATACGATCCGGATCTTCTCCTCGGACGAGAACTTACGCCGTGCCGCTCGTCGGACTTCCCGGATAGCTTTTCGAGCACGCTCCTGCTTCGCGCTGACCTTTGTTACCTCTGGTTCTTGCTCCATGGTTTTCCTCCGTCGTTTCCAGATG
>CBDUSG010000303.1:0-4961 GCA_965369575.1 uncultured bacterium
CCCAGAGTGGCGCGGTATATCTCGGCCATCATGCCTTCGGTCATTTCAATTATGTCCTCGCGCGTGACGAACGACATCTCGACGTCGATCTGCGTGAACTCGAGCTGACGGTCGGCGCGGAGGTCCTCGTCGCGGAAGCACCTGACGATTTGAAAATACCTGTCCATGCCGGCGACCATCAGTATCTGCTTGAATAGCTGGGGCGACTGAGGCAGTGCGTAGAACGATCCCCTGCTCAGGCGGCTGGGGACGAGGAAGTCGCGCGCGCCCTCGGGCGTGCTCCTGGTCATGAACGGTGTCTCAATCTCGAGAAAGCCGAGCTTGTCGAAGTAGTTCCGCACGGCCATCGTCGCCTTGTGCCGGATGACAAAATTGTTCTGTATTGAGGGGCGCCTCATGTCGAGGTACCGATGCCTCAGCCGGAGTTCCTCGCCGGCATCCGTGTCGTCCTCTATCTGAAACGGCGGCGTTTCGGCCCTGCTCAGGATTTCGAGCGCCCGGGGGAACACCTCCACCTTGCCCGTCGGCAGCTTCGGATTAGCGGACTCTTCGGGCCGCAGGCTCACTTCACCGGTGACGGCTATGACGAACTCGCTGCGAAGACTCTGCGCGAGATCGTGAACCGACGGTTCCAGCTCGGGGTTGAAGACGATCTGCACGATTCCGGTGCGGTCGCGCAGGTCGACGAATATGAGGTTGCCGTGATCGCGCCGGCGCTGCACCCATCCCGCCAATGTCACGGTTTTCTCAGCGTGTTCTTTCCTCAGTTCGCCGCAATAGTTGGTACGTTTGTATGATACCGTCAACTTTTAACTCCGTTCGAAATGGTCTTGCAATCGAGAAAAAAAAGCCGGGGCTAACCGTTTGCGAGCCTTGAGGCGAGCTCGACCATGGGAAGGCTGGATTCCTCGCCCGTAGCCATATCGCGCATTAGGGCCGAATCCTGCGCCAGTTCATCGTCGCCCAATATTATGGCAAATGTCGCGCCGAGTTTGTTCGCCTGTTTCAACTGCGCCTTGAGGCTGCGCCCTTCATAATCCAGTTCGATGCAAAGGCCCGCATCCCTCAGTTTGACCGCCAGCAGCGCGGATTCGACGCCGGCCCGCTCGCCTATGGAACAGATGAAGGCATCGGGCGCGGATTCGGCCGGGCCGTCCACTCCCTCCTTTGCCATGGCCAGCAAAGTGGCCTCCATCCCTATCGAAAATCCGGTGGCGGGTGTCGGCGGACCGCCTATCTGCTCGACGAGATTGTCGTACCGGCCTCCGCCGCACACGGCGCTCCGTGCGCCCAGGGCGGGATGATGGATCTCGAACACGGTGCGCGTGTAGTAATCCAGCCCACGGACGAGGCCCGCATCAAGCGTATACTCGATGCCCGCGCGCCCGAGCAGCTCGCAGAGGGCTTCGAGGTGATCTCTGCATTCGGCGCAGATGCTATCCGTCGTCCTGGGGGCTCCGGCGGCCAGCTTTCGGCATGTATCGATCTTGCAATCGAGGATGCGCAGGGGATTCCGCTCCAGCCTTTCGCGGCAGTCGGAGCACAGCATCGGCAGTTTGTCGCCGAAATAGCCGCGCAGGGCCTCGGCGAACGCCGCCCTGTCATCGGGGCAGCCCAGGCTGTTGAGCGTGAGCGCATGTTTTTCGGACCCGATTTTTCGGAAAAACGAATGCGCGATCTCGATTATCTCGAAATCCACGAAGGGGCTCGCCGAGCCGATGGCCTCGGCGCCGATCTGATAAAACTGCCTGTTCCTGCCGGCCTGCGGGCGTTCATATCGGAACATCGGGCCCATGTAGTAAAACTTCGACAGAGGCCGCCTCGCGTGGAGCTTGTGTTCGACGTAGGCCCTGACGACCGAGGCCGTGCCCTCGGGTCGCAGCGTGAAGCTGCGCCCCTTGCGGTCGTCAAAAGTGTACATTTCCTTTGCTACGATGTCGGTCGATTCACCGATTCCGCGCGCAAAAAGCACGGTCTCTTCGAGTAAGGGGGGCCTGATCTCTGAGTATCCGTGATTTCGGAAGAGCTCTCTGGCGGTTGACTCAAGGTGCTGCCACCGCCGGATTTCGTCGGGCAGGAGGTCATACATTCCGCGCGGGGCCGAGATGTTTGTCTTACCCTTCACTTTTTCTTGCGCGGTTTGGCGGCGCTGTTGAGTTCCTCGACGAGTTTGTCGGGGTCGATGCCGTGCAATTTTGCGCCGCGCTCGATGCTCTCCGCGCCTGCGCCGCCGCATCTGGGGCATTCCGGGATGCGCTTTTCAAATACCTTCTTGCTGGAGGGGAATTTCTTGAGCACTTCGGCTATTTTCATGTCCTTCGTGATCTTCATGAGCGACAAACCATGTCCACGCGGGCGCCTCTTGGGTCGGTCGCCCCACCTCGGTTCGGGCCGTCAACGCGTCTCGCCCGATCCTTAATACGAGACGAGCCGGAGCCGATCCGGGCGGCCGCAGCAGGATGCGAACCAAGTTTTTCTTGAATATCAAGCGGAATTATGCTACCCTTACTAACTAACTGATTGATGGCAGAGTATAGCATAACGCATTTGAAATGTAAAGATTTATCCGGGAGGTGACCCCTTTGGCGAGGGTTTGCAACATATGTGGTAAAAAGCCGATGGTCGGCTTCAACGTCAGCCACGCACACAACAAAACCAAGAGGCGCTGGAAACCGAATCTGCAGCGCACAAAAGTCATGCACGAGGGCAGCGTGCGAACAATGCGCGTGTGCACCAGTTGCCTGAAATCCGGCAAGGTGAATAAGGTAAACTGAGCGAACGCCCAGTCGTCGAGCGGGATTTGCGCGTTGAGATCGGACTTCCACGACCGTGACAATCGGCAACCTCATTCTCGATCTTCTGAATATCTATTGCCTGCTTATCGTCGTTCGAGCGCTTATATCCTGGATACAGATAGATCCGCGCAACCAGTTTGTCCGCATCCTGAGGGCTCTGACCGATCCGATCATTAATCCGATACAAAAAATGATACCTCCCATCGGAGGAACTCTGGATATTTCTCCGATTGCGGCAATTTTTCTCGTGCAGTTGATCAGAGAATTACTGCTGCGCGTTCTCTGAAATGAGCCGTACGGGCATGCGACGCCCGGACCGGCATAAGTTCAATCAGACGCGACAACGTGTCGAAAGGGGGCCGGATGATAACGGGCGAAAACGTGTACTTCTCAGTGAACACCGTCCTTGCGCTGACCGGGATTGTGTCGATCGTGCTCGCGTTCAAACTGATCCCGGACAAACGATCTCGGAATCTTCTGATCCTGGCATTCCTGTTGATTACAGTGGTCGGAATTCTCATGCCGATCTGCCTGAAAATCTACAGAATGGCTCCTCTGGCCAGCATTTCGGATACGATGAAAAGGTCGGAGGGACTGACCCAAAAAGTGGCAAGGTTCCAGGATCTTGCCATGTTGGGCTACGTTTTTGAGGTTGTCGCTGTAGGCGTTTTCATGAGCGTTGCGAGAAAGTTTGTTTCGCTTCGCGCCGCCGAACAGCCGGAAGCCGCCGAAAAATCAGGAGAGGAGGGCCAATAAAATGAGTGATGTCGTCACCTCAGCGGTCGAAAACGGGCTTCTTGCGGTTATTGTCCTTCTCTGCATATACGGGCTGGCCGGATGCTACAAGCACTCCAAAACCGTTCCGGGTGCGGATATTCTGGTCCTCGGTATCCTGATCTATGGGATGTCAACTGTGTTTGCGATCGGGGCCACCGGTTTCACGGGAAGCTTTTTCGATAATTACAGCCGCGTGGGCCCGGTAAGCAGCGCCTCTTACATGTATTTCATCAGCGTTGTGGCGCGTATGGGGCTCGTGTTGCTGATCATCGCGCTTTTCCGGGTGGGTCGAGGCCTGAAAGCGTAAACCGCTCATGCCCTGCAGAGACTTCGCGATAGCCGCAATTGCCGTGTCGCTGCTGGCGACCACGCCTGCGAGCGCTCCAGCGGAGGGCTTTGGTTGTGACGCCTCGGTGATCGACGTTGTCATCGGGGAAGACGCAAAAGTGGGGGATCGCCTCGGCGACGACGTGTATGTCGTTCCATCGAGCGAGATTGAAGTCACCACAGAAAGCGTTTTCGATGTTTTCCGCCCGGACGAGGTCAACGAGGAGCCAATCAGGCATTACCCCCTCATGCTATACGTCGGCCGCATGAGGGTTATCGATGTGCAGGACGAGGTAGTGATCGGCCGCATGGTCGAGTTGACGTCGGGCGCGGAGCATCCGCGCCTGCGCCATGGAACGGTCATGATCGGCGACTGTCTCCGCCTTCAGGACGGCGCCGGGGATTTTCTGACCGTCGGTCGGGAAGAACTTCCGGCCGAGACGCTGGATGTATCGGGCCTGAAGTTTGCCGGAACGGAGACGCCCAAACCCTCCAGGGTCATCCCATCGAAGGTGCTGTTCAAGTTCGATTCCTCGGTTGTCGAGGAAAAGTGGAGCGAAGACCTCGCGCAGATAGCCGACTATATTTTGAGGGAAAAGCCGGCGAGGGTCATCGTCGAGGGCCATGCCGACTGGATCGGCGCCGACGAGTACAACATGAAGCTTTCCGAAAGACGCGCACGGGCCATGATCGATTACCTCGTCGGCCGCCATGGGCTCGACAGAGGGATCTTCGAGACCGAACCACACGGCGAGTCCAGGCCCGAGGCCTCCAACGAGAGTGCCGCGGGTCGACGCAAAAATCGCCGGGCCGCCACAATCCTCCTGTTCCAGGCCGTGCCCGCAGCCCAAGCCTCAGCGGCCGCTCCCGACTGGCCGCTGGCGGTCGCGTCTGAAGAGCTTGTACCCGAGGACGCGGCGATCCCTATCATTGAATCTGAGCTTCCGGATGAAGATTCCTTGATCGAGGAGTTCTGAGCCTGCGGGAAACCTTCCGGACTACCGCGAGAACTTGGTCACCAGCAGCAGGCATCCGTCCTCGCTCTCGAACGGGCCATGGGCC
>CBDUSG010000304.1:0-4951 GCA_965369575.1 uncultured bacterium
ATCTCACGGAGGGGTGTGGGGGGCGCCTCGCCCCCCACAGGGCCACTGGCCGCCGACAATATACGCAACGCGATACGGTTGACACGACGCTATACTGGCAATCCGGCCCCCGCATTGTGTAGAATAGGCGTCGGCCCGATCGGGGGGGGGGGACATTGAGGGCCACCGAGGAGGACGGCGGGCGTCGACGGCGCAATCGGCTGCCAAACCGGCGTACTGTTGATTGGCCGGTCGGGAGCGGGCACGAGTCCCCTACCCTAGTCTGCCGTTAGCTCTATCTGAGATGGGATGACGTAACCCCCCAACAACACCCGAGGAGGGAAAGCGCTATGATGAAGTATTCCTTATCCGTGCGAAACATACTCGAAAGAGCCAAAGCCCTCTTTCCTCAGAAGGAGATATACTCGAAGACACGCACGGGCGATTTTCGCTACACCTATGCCGATTTTTACAAGAGAGTCTGCCGACTGGCCAATGTTCTCTCGGAGCTGGGCGTCAAAAGGGGCGACCGCATCGGCACGCTCGCGTGGAACCAGCACCGCCATTTCGAGCTGTACCTGGCCGTCCCCTGCTATGGCGCGGTGCTGAACACGCTGAACCTGCGGCTGTTCGAGGATCAACTGGCCTACGTCATCAAGCACGCCGACGACCGGATCATTTTCGTGGACGACGACCTTGTGCCGCTGCTCGAAAGAATCAAGGACAAGCTCGCCGGCGTGGAGCATATCATCGTGATGACGGATGAGAAGGAACTCCCGAGCACGAGTCTCGATTCCGTCCGCTCGTACGAGGAGTTGATGGGCGGCGCCTCCGAGACCTTCGATTTCCCGGACGACATCGATGAGTGGTCGCCGGCGGCCATGTGCTACACGACCGCGACGACGGGCGATCCCAAGGGAGTGGTTTATACGCATCGCTCGATCTATCTGCACAGCCTCACGATGGGCCTCGCCGATACGCTCGGCCTTTGCGAGAGCGACGTCATTCTGCCGATGGTGCCGATGTTCCACGTAAACGCGTGGAGCCTGCCGTTCGCGGCCGCATGGTTCGGCGCCAAGCAGGTGCTGCCGCGCCATAAGCTCGACGGCGCATCCATCTGCGAGCTGATCGAGCAGGAAAAGGTCACGTTCACGGGCGGCGTGCCGACGCTCATGCAAGGCATATTGCAGCATCTCGATTCGGGCGCGAAGCACGATCTCAGCTCGCTGCGCAAGATCGTCTGCGGCGGCTCGGCAGTGCCGCGCTCTCTCAACAAGACCTATCGCGACAATTTCGGAGTATCGCTCACGCAGGGCTATGGCATGACCGAGACATCGCCGGTCCTCACGCTTTCGAACCTCAAGAGCCACATGAGCGACTGGCCCGAGGACGACGTCCTTGACGTCCTCTCAAAGCAGGGCACGCTCGTGCCGGGCCTCGAGATGAAGATCGTCAACGATCAGGGAGAAAAGCTGGATCACGACGGCAAGCAGGTCGGCGAGATACTCGTGCGCGGGCCGTGGATCGCGGGCGAATACTATAATGAGCCCGAGAAAACAAAAGAGCTGATCGTCGACGGCAGGCTGCGAACGGGCGACATCGCCAAGATCGACCCCGAGGGCTACGTACAGATCGTCGACCGCAGCAAGGACCTCATAAAGAGCGGCGGCGAGTGGATCTCGTCGGTCGATCTCGAGAACACGATCATGGCTCATCCCGACGTCGCGGAGGCCGCCGTCGTCGCTATTCCCGACGAGAAGTGGCAGGAGCGCCCGATGGCCATCGTCGTGCTGAAGGAAGGGGCCGCCGTCGACCAACAAGATATCCTGGATTTCCTGGCCGACAAGGTCGTCAAATGGTGGCTGCCCGACAAGGTCATCTTTCTCGACGAGCTTCCCAAAACCAGTGTCGGCAAATTCGACAAAAAGGCGCTCAGGCGCGAGTACGCGCAATAGCGACCTTTCCGGATTTTTCGTCGAAGCCCCCTGGGGGGAAACAACGGAAGCTGCGCGGAGTCTGCCATGGCGAAAGGAATCGTGCTCAGGCATATCGGGATGGGCTTGCTATGCCTTGCCGTCTTGGTGATTTTTTATTATTTGGGAGGGGCTTCCAGAAAAAATCCGTATGCAGAGCCGATTTGGGTGGCCTCGCTGATCATTTTTCTTGTGAACTCAGTTTTCATAAACCGAGGATTGTTCCGAGGTGTCAGCAGCGCTGCGTTGCGATACCTTCTTATAGTTGTCCTGAGTGGCATCCTCACTTCAGTGTATTTTTTTCTGACCATCGTTGTGACATTAAAAGTTCATTTTGCGATGGGTGGAAGCCTTTAGATCTTAGATGAGTTTGTAGCGGGAATCGAATAATATTCAGGGAGGCGCATATGATTGTAGATGTCCATTATCATCTTATTCCGATGTTGCCCGAGGAGATGATCGAGCATCTGGTAACCGACCCGATCAGGACCGCCAGGATCATGGGCAAAAAGGTCGACAAGCAGGCGCTGATAGAGGAGGCTTCGCAGACCTATTCCGACCCGACAGGCGAGAAGCTGCTGGCCTCGATGGAGGCAGCCGGAATCGATTTCACGTGCATCTGCGCGGTCGACAACGCCGAGCACGAGCTTGTCACGCTCGAGCTGGCGCAGGCGCAGAACCAGGTCGTCGGCCAGATCGCACAGCAAAATCCCGACAAGGTGATGGCGCTGGCCGGCATAGACCCCCGCCGCCCTGATGCGCCCGACATGATGAAGCAATGCTTCGAGGAATTCGGCGTGAGGGGGCTGAAATATCATCCCGATTCGGGCTACAGCCCCGTCAGCCCCGAATCATATAAGCTGCTCGAGATAGTGCAGGAAAATGGCGGGATATTGCTGACGCACACCGGGCCGCTGCCGCCGCCGTCGAGATGCAAATATGCCGAGCCCGGCCTGCTGGCCGATATCGGCGTCGATTTCCCCGACCTCAAGGTAATCGCCGCGCACATGGGACAGATCAACTGGCGGCCGTGGGCGGCGCTGGCCTCGCTCCAGCCCAACCTTTACGGCGATCTCGCGATGTGGGACGCGTTCGCCCTCGGCAAATACGAGCTTTTCTGCCGCGACCTGCGCGACCTCATCGATTATGCGGGCATCGAGAAGGTGCTGTTCGCCACCGACAACCCCATCTTCGGCATCGTGCGCTCGACCAAAGACTGGATTCAGACCATCAGAAATCTGCCGGCCGACGCCCCCGATGGTATCGCATTCACCAAAGAGGAAGTGGACGCGATCCTTGGCGGAAACGCAACAAGGCTGTTAGGATTGGAGTAGCGCGCTTGCCCGGCCCCAGCGTGGGATTCCGGGCCGATGAATTTTTCAGGAAACACGGAGGGATGAAATGAGAAGCATGAAACTTGGCAGAACAGAACTGACTGTCTCCGAGCTGGGATTCGGCGGCATCCCGATAATACGGCTCGAATTCGACGACGCGGTCGAGGTCGTGCGCCACTGTTTCGACAGTGGGATCAGGTTCTTCGATACGGCCAACGTATACGGCGACAGCGAAAAGAAGATCGGCGCGGCGCTCGAGTCAGTCCGCGACGAGGTCGTCATCGCGACCAAGACGCTGCTGCGCGAGGCAAACACCGCGGTGGACCACATCGCATACAGCCTCGAAAACCTGAGGACCGACTACATCGACATTTACCAGACGCACAACCTCGCGGACGACGAAACTCTCGACAACGTGCTCGCGCCCGGCGGCGCATACGAGGCGCTCGCCAAGGCACGCGAGGAGGGGAAAATCCGCTTCATCGGAATGAGCTCGCACAATATCGCCACCGCGATCAAGGCGTGCCGCACCGGCAAGTTCGACACGCTCCAGTTCCCGTTCAATTTCATCGAGCGCGAGCCGGCGGATGAGCTTTTCAATGTCGCCCGCGAGATGGGTATGGGCATAATCGCGATGAAACCGCTCGGCGGCGGGCTGCTCGAGCGCGCCGATCTTTGCTTCAAATTCATGCAGCAGTATCCAGGCGTAGTCCCGATCCCCGGCATCCAGGCCAAGGAGGAGCTGGACGAGATCATCGCGCTTTATGAAAATCCGGCGACCTTGAGCGAGGACGACAACGCCGCGATCGAGGTGATACGCTCGGAGCTGGGCGTCAAGTTCTGTCACCGCTGCGAATACTGCATGCCCTGCGACAAGGGCGTGGTGATCCCCGGCGTCATGGGCTTCAAATCGGTCGCCAGGCGGCTTTCCCCCCCGGCGGCAATAGCGATGCCGTGGGCCGCGATGGAAAGCGTCGAGAAATGCGAGGACTGCGGCGAATGCATCGAGAGATGCCCGTACGACCTCGCAATCCCCGATCTGCTCAAGGAAAACCTGGCGCTGTACAACGACTTCAAAGAACGGCATCAGTAGCGCAGAGATATGGTGGTTCTATAAGTATTGATCCCGCCCGGCCCTCGAGACAGGTCCGGAACTTCCGCAACGACAGCGCCCGCGCGCAGCCTGTCACCCGCCCATCCTGCGCCTTATCTCGGCGTACTCGACGAGAGCGCACATCGATTTGGCGGCATCCATCGGGTTGTCGAAAAACGGGATGTGCTTGCTCTTGTAAATCTCGTAGATCGGCCCTGCAAGCTCGTGCTCGTTCGCGCAAATCAGCGGCTTTCCGAATTTTTCGGGAATCGCCGAGAGCGCCTCCGCCATCTTGATGCGGCGTATCATGTCCTCGGCCGAGATGCGGCGGTTGAAATTGCCGACGTGGGCGGTCATCACTATCCCGTCGATGTAGTCCTGCCCCGCCACGATCTCGGCTATGTCGACGAATGACGTGTTGCTCTTGCGCGCAATGCAGTCGACAGGATTGACCGGCGGCGGAGCGAACTCGCGCATATGCGAGCGCAGCTCGGCCTGCGCCTCTGCCGTCATCTCGGGAAGCTCCATCCCCATGCGCGAGAGCGACTCGGCGGCGGTCACGCAAAATCCCC
>CBDUSG010000305.1:0-4947 GCA_965369575.1 uncultured bacterium
CCCCCACACCACTCCGTGAGATGCTTCGCATCTCTCGGTCGGCTATGTGGCAGCCGCGAGGGACAGGTCGTTGGTGACACTGAATCGGTAAGGCCTCCCGTGAAACAACGTTTTTTTGACAGGGTTCTGTCAGGCGCGTTCACTAGTACATAAGGGGAATCAGCAGTCAATACTCTTCAGGGAAGAGATACGAAGTATCTCATGTCCGCGGCGACTCGCCGCTGCGCAGCATCTCATGTCTCCGGCGACTCGCCGGGCCTTGCGTTCGAAGGCCGGCTCGACTATCATAGTTATGTAGGATTCCATATATCCGTGCGAGGAAACGGCTCCGGCTGCTCGGGCCGGCGGAGGGAAGGGGGGGAGTTCCCCGGGAGAAGGCTGCCCGTGAGAAGGCTGCCATGAGAAGGCTGCCGTGAGAAGGCTGTCCGGGAGAAGGCTGCCCGTGAGAAGGCTGCCGTGAGAAGGCTGTCCTTGAGAAAGCTGCCGTGAGAAGGCTGTCCGTGAGAAGGCTGATTGTGAGAAGGCTGCCCGTGAGAAGGCTGCCGTGAGAAGGCTGCCCGTGAGAAGGCTGCCGTGAGAAGGCTACCAATGAAAAGGCTGATTGTTGCGGCGCTTGCCGTCTGCTTCGTGGTCGGCGGCGTATACTATTGGAAAAACAGGCAAAGAAGCGCAGAGGCGGACGCGCCCGAATCGACGACGGCCACAGTCGAGCGCGGCCCGCTCGTTCTCAGCGTTTCCACGACCGGCCGCGTGGTTCCGAACCTGGAGGTCGAGATCAAGTGCAAAGCCAGCGGCGAAGTCATCATGCTGCCCTACGACGTCAGCGATCCCGTCAGGAAAGGCGACCTGCTGGTCGAGCTGGACCCCATCAATGAACAGCGTCTCGTCAGACAGGCCGAGGTGGCGCTCTCGGCTTCCGAGGCCAGACTCGTCCAGGCCGGACAGAATCTTCTCATCGCCGAAGAGGATCTCGCCTCGGGCGGGAAGCGTGCCGAGGCCGCGCTAAAATCGGCCGAGGCAGCGGCCCGCGACGCCGACGCTAGACGCTTGCGCACCCAGCGCCTCTTCGATGAAGACCTTGCCAGCCGTGAAGTGTACGACGCGGCCGAGACCGCATGGATAAGGGCGTCGGCCGATCTGGACAACGCCCGCATAAGACTCGAGGAATTAAAGACCGAGGAACTGGCCCTCGAGCTCAAGCGGCAGGACGTTCGACTGGCGGATTCGCAGGTGGAATCCGACAGGATCGATCTCCTGAACGCCCGGCAGCGCCTGAAGGACACGAAGGTAGTCGCCCCGATCGACGGCGTTGTCTCGTCCCGCAACGTGCAGATCGGGCAGATCACCTCTTCCGGCATCAGCAACGTGGGCGGCGGAACAACCGTGCTCATGCTCGCCGACCTCTCGCGCCTGTATGTCCTGGCGTCGGTGGATGAAAGCGACATCGGCGCGGTCAAAGTCGGCCAGTCGGCCGTCATTCGGACGGACGCGTTTCCGAACAATACATTCAACGGCGAAGTAGTCCGTGTGGCGACCACGGGCGTGAACACGTCGAATGTAGTGACCTTCGAGGCCAAGGTGGAACTGCTCGGAGAGGACAAGTCGCTGCTGAAACCCGAGATGACCGCGACACTCGAAATCATTATTGCGGAAAGAGAGAGCGCGCTCTTCATTCCGGCCGAGGCGGTCTACGCCGAACACGAAGGGCGTTTTGCGCTGGTCCTGAAGGAAGACGGAACGACCGAGAAGCGCCCCATCGAAATCGGGATCAACACCGGTATCGATATCGAGATCGTCTCCGGCCTCACCGAGGGCGAGACCATCGTAATCCTGAAGCATCAGGCCGAAAGCCGCTGGCGCTCGGCGCAGGAGCAGCGGCGGAGCTATCGCGCATCTTCGATGATATTCCGCAGGTCGGGAAAAAAATGATTATCCGCGCCGAAGCCCTCGTGAAGACCTACAAGCTCGGCGACAGCGTCATCCGGGCCCTGGACGGCCTGCATCTCGGCATAGACGAGGGCGAGATGGTGGCCATCAAGGGGCCTTCCGGAAGCGGCAAGTCGACGCTCATGCACATCATCGGGTGCCTCGAGCAGCCCGACTCGGGGAAATATATCTTGGCGGGCGAGGACGTGTCGGAACTGCACAAAGACCGCCTGGCGACGATTCGAAACCGCCACATCGGGTTCATCTTCCAATCGTTCAACCTTCTTGCGAGGATGAGTGCGCTCGAAAACGTCGGGCTGCCGCTTCTTTACGCAGGCGAGCAGGAGGCGAGGCCTCGCGCCGAGTCCGCGTTGCGCACCGTCGGCCTGGCCGAAAGAATGCGGCACGAGCCCAGCCGGCTTTCAGGCGGCGAACGCCAGCGCGTGGCTATCGCGCGCGCCATCGTCACCAATCCTAAAATCATTCTCGCCGACGAGCCCACCGGCAACCTCGACAGCAAAACGGGCAAGGAGATCATGTCGCTCTTCTCGACGCTCAACGAAGAAGGCCGAACGATCATAATCGTCACCCACGAGACGGAAGTGGCGCGGCATTGCCGGCGGCAGATCACGCTGAAGGACGGCCGCATAGTAGACACGAGGCAGGAAGCATAAAGGCGAAGCGATGCTCTTTTGGACCGTTGTCAAAGTCGCCCTGAAGAGCCTGATGACGAATAAGCTCAGGACCTTCCTGGCGATGCTCGGCATAATCATCGGAGTGGGATCGGTGATCTCGATGCTCGCCCTGGGCCAGGGCGCTCATCAGCAGGTGATGGGTCAGATTTCATCGATGGGCACGAACCTGCTTATCGTCCGCCCCGGCCAGCGCGGGTCGCACGGCGTCCAGACCGGGACGCAGCGGAATCTCACCCCCGCCGACGCGCAGGCCATCGTTAACGAGATAGCCGGCGTGACGCAGGCCACGCCCGTCGTGAGAGGGGCCGCCCAGCTCAAGCGTCTCAACAAGAATTCGCGCACGACCGTGATCGGCGCCTCGATGACATATTTCTCGATCCGAAATTTCGAGATCAATTACGGAAGGGCCTTCACCGAGAAAGAGGCCGAGAAAATGGCGCGGGTCGCCGTGCTGGGTCCCGTTACCGCCACGGACCTTTTCGGCTACGAAGACGTCGTGAACGAGACCGTAAAGATCAACGGAATCAACTTCCGCGTGGTCGGCGTGAACAAGGCCAAGGGAGACCGGGGCTGGTTCAATCCGGATGACCAGGCCATCATCCCATATACCACCGGCATGAAGCAATTGTTCGGAGTAGACTTTCTTCGCGAGATCGACATTCAGGCCGATGAAAACGCCGACCTCGACTTGGTCCAGCGGCGGATCACCGCTCTTCTCCGCAAGCGCCACCGGCTCAGGGAAGACGTCGACGACGACTTCTACATACGCAACCAGGCCGAATTCGTCGAGATGGCCACAAACGTCACGCGCACGTTTACCATCCTGCTCGGCAGCATAGCCAGCATATCGCTGCTCGTCGGAGGCATCGGCATCATGAACATAATGCTCGTCACAGTGACCGAGAGGACACGTGAGATAGGAATCCGCAAGGCGATAGGCGCCATGGACAAGCACATACTCCGCCAATTCCTGATCGAGGCCCTCCTGCTCAGCGGGCTCGGAGGGATGATCGGCGTGGGCTTCGGCATATCCGTCGCCAAGCTGGTCGGCAGGACTACTCAGTTCTCCACTATCGTGGAACCGCAAAGCATACTGATGGCGCTCTCGTTCTCGGTGGCGGTCGGCATCTTTTTCGGCTACTATCCGGCCCGGCGCGCCGCGATGCTGGACCCGATAGAAGCGCTGAGATACGAATAGCCCTCCGCAGAATGTCCCGAGGACTTACTGCAGCCGTCTTCCCGCGGCGGCCCAATCGACGTTCTTGAAGAAGGCCTCTATGTAGTCGGCTTTTTTCAGGCCGTAGTCGGTCATGAAAGCGTGCTCGAAGACGTCCAGTATCAGGATCGGAGAGCAGCCCGCCGGATGCCCCGCGTCGTGCTCGTTGATCCAGAAGTTTATCAGTCTTCCGTTCGCATTGTCCTGATACAGCGCGACCCAGCCGATTCCCCTCATGCCGCCGATCTTCCTGAACTCTTTTTCCCACGCGGCGCGACCGCCGAAATCTTTCGCCAGCTTCACGGCCAGCTTGCCGGCCTTGTCGAACGGCGTTTTGCCGCCGAGATTGCCGAAATAAAGCTCGTGCAGGCGCATTCCGTTGAATTCCCATCCGAGCCTGCGCCTTACTTCGCCGTACTCGTAGCCCGCCTTGTCATCTTCGAGCATGGATTTAAGCATCGCGAGCGCCTTATTCGTGTTTTTCACATAACCTTCATAGAGCTTGAAATGGTTCTTGAGCAGGGTGTCGCTGAAACCGTCCATCCCGAGCAGGCCGCCGAAACGCTTCGGCTCGTAGGCCGGCCCGGCCCTCTGCTCGGATTCCCCCGCATCCGCCCGAGAAATAACGGCCTCCGATGCGGCGAGCATCAGACCGCCCGCGGCCGACGTTCTCAGGAAGCCCCTCCTCGAGATTGGCGTTTCGCTCGCTCCTGATTTCATGACGATTCCTCCTTCTTTGGGTCCGATGTTCCCTATTTGCCGCCGACTCAGTCGCCATTCGTCCAAAACTATTCAAAATATGTCGCTTGAGATCAAAGGACGCAATCAAACCGCCCCCAGGGCTCCGAACGAAGGCTCGCCACAAGGCTCGCCATAAGGCTCGGAACGAAGGACTTCGGGAGGATGACAGGAGCCGGGATGATCGGTGGGGATGACAGGTGGGGGAGCAATTTACTACTGCGAGCGGAAAATAAGTATCATTCCGGCGTAGGGGCACGGCGTTGTGCAGTGCCCGACCCCCGATCAGTGTCGAGGGCAGGCCGCGATCGGGGGAGCACAAAGGCACAAAGAAAATCCTGGATAAATTAAGACAGACCCCTATTTCTAAGC
>CBDUSG010000306.1:0-4946 GCA_965369575.1 uncultured bacterium
CGTCGCCGCGATTGTGGGCCTTGGAACGACTCTGATCGCGCTGTTTGTAGCGGCTTTCGCGGCCGACGATCCGGGCGATCACGCGTTATTGTCGGAGAACATCCTGCGGTATACCGGCAACGTGAAAGACCTGTTTTTCCATAAGGTCGGCGGATTGGACCGGCCGACGGAAAACATCATCCTAACCCTGAAGACTTCCGCTCAGATCGCCGTATTGATGCTCTCGGCAAGCCTGGCCGGCGCTTGGCTCCCTTGCGTTCGGCAGAAAAAATTGATCCGCGGCCTGATCGGGATTGTCGCGGCCGCGGCCTGCGCCTGGCTCATCTGGCGCTGGGCCGACGTAACGCTTTTCCAGGCGAGCCTGCCTCTCGCATTCGGGATGACCTTGTTTTACGCCGTCAGAAACAGGCGCGACCCCATGCTTCTGCTCTCGGCGTTTGTGCTCGTATCCGCGCTGAGGATTCCGCTGAGGTTTTACCCCGTGTGGTTCGGTTTCTACCTCGCGGCGCCGGCGTATCCTTTCGTCATGGACGCGCTCGGAAAAAAGCTCGCCTCCGGGCTGCCCGGCCGTCGCTTCGTCGTCGGCGCGCTCGGCGCGCTCGCGATCGTCATGCTCTGCAGGTTCGAATCCTCGAGCCGGCAAGGTTACAGCGCCATGACCAGCACACTCGCCACGCCGAAGGGAGTCATGAAGGACTTCCCCGTCGGGCGCGCCGAGGCCGTCGAGGAATTCCTTGCTTATATTGAAGAGCGCTACCCCGGCGACAGGCCGAGCATGGTCGTATTCCCCGAGGGTGTCAGCCTGAACTACTTCGCGGACATGAAAAACCCGACGGCGTACTACCTGTTTATTCCCGCCGAAGTGAACTCGCCCGCGCTTGAGGAGCGGATAATCGAGGAGCTAAGTATCACACGGCCCGAATACATCGCGCTGACGTCGCGCGACATGCGTGAATTCGGGCTCAAAGGATTCGGGGCCGATTACGGCCTGCGCGTCGCCGCATGGATAAATCTCGCTTACTCGGTGGAACGCGTCTTCCGAGGTCCCGAGGGCGCGCCGTGGCGGATCACCCTGATGCGGCGCCGCGATGCGGTGAGGCGCTTGTGAGGCGAGGATTCGAGCGAAGCAAAGCGGTTTGAAAACCGGGCGCGTTTCGTCGTATAATCGAGGCGGTTGCGACGACTTTCTTTGATTGTGCTTCCCTGCAGGTTCCAAGGAGAACTTTTCAGATGGAATATTCGATCGACACAACAAAATCCAGGCGCCTTTTCAAGCGCGCGGAAAAGGTAATGCCCGGCGGCGTCTCGCACAACTTTCGCCTTCACGCGCCGTATCCCGTGTACATAAAGGAGGCCTACGGCGGCAGGTTCCGCGACGTCGACGGCAACGAATTTATCGACTATTGGGACGGGCATACGGGCCTGATACTGGGCCACAACCCGCCGGAGATAGTCAAGGCGGTCCGGCGCGCGGCCCTGAAGGGTACCCACTGGGGCATCGTGAACAAGCACCAGGTCGAGCTTGCCGAGCTTTTGTGCAAGACGGTTCCCTGCGCCGAACAGGTGCGCTTTTGCTGCTCCGGCACCGAGGCGACGATGTATGCCGTGCGCCTCGCGCGCGCACATACGGGCAAGAAGGTCATATTGAAGGCCCAGGGCGGATGGCACGGCGGCAGCGCCGAGCTGTCATGCGCGGTCATCCCGCCCTACGACATGGATGAGAGCATGGGCCTCTTGCCCGAGGCGATGCAGTATACGAAGCATTTTCCGCTGAACGATCTCGAGGCCGTGAAGGAGCTGATCGAGGAGAACCGCAGCGATTTCGCCGGGATAATCGTCGAGCCCGTGATAGCCTCGACCGGCGGCGTGGCGGGCGATCCCGAGTTTTTCCGAGCGCTTCTCGACGTCACGCACGAGGCGGGCGGCGTGCTGATACTGGACGAGGTGATAACCGGCTTCAGGCTCGCGCCGGGCGGCGGGCAGGAGTACTTCGACGTCGTGCCCGACCTGTGCACGCTCGGCAAGAACTTGTGCGGCGGGATGCCTATCGGTGCCGTGGCCGGCCGAAGGGAGATCATGGAGCTGGCGAATCCCAAGCGCTCGTCCTTTAAGAACGAGAAAGTATACATCGGCGGCGGCACATACTCGGCAAATCCGCTTTCCATGGTCGCGGGCAAGTTGGCCTTGAAGATATATCGCGACCGCAGGGACGAGATTTACCCCGTGCTCGAGCGGCGCGGCGAGCGGCTGCGCAAGGGAATGGAGGAGGCCATCCTCGACTGCAACGTAATGGCTAAAGTGCAGGGGATTTCCTCGTTGTTCACGGTCGTCTTCCCATACGAGGACGGCTTCGAGGCCCGCAGCAGCGTCGACGTGTTCACGAAAACGGACATGTCCAAGGCCGTCGAGTTCAATTTCAGGATGATGAATCACGGCGTGTACATGACGCACAGTTCCGGCGCGCTGTGCACCGAGCATTCGGACGAGGACATCGAGCGCACGATCGAGGCCGCGGCCGAAGTCGCAAAGGAGATGGCGTGACTTTCCGCCCGCCCGGCGGCATCTGCTATAATTCTCCATGGGAGGATAGGCGCAGCAAAATTTCCGGGAGGAGTGACCCGAGCGCATGAAGTACAGGGCATGGTTTGAATGCATAAACGGCTGCAAGGGCGAACACCCGCTGAATTCGATTATCTACAGCTGTCCCGAATGCGGGAACCTCCTCAAAGTATGCCATGATACTGAGGTCCTAAGATCGAGCAAAACCGGAGAGCAATGGAGGAGTCTGTTCGATGAGCGCTACATGCGGACCAACTGGCCTTACGGAAGCTCGGTCTGGGGAAAAAAGGAGGTCGTGTGCCCGAACGTCGACAACGACAACGTCGTTTCAATGTTCGAGGGCGGCAGCAACCTTTTCTGGGCCGAGCGCCTGGGCAAACAAGTCGGCATCAAAGACCTGTGGGTGAAGCAGTGCGGCAACAGCCACACGGGCTCCTTCAAGGACCTGGGAATGACCGTGCTCGTGTCGATGGTCAAGCAGATGCGGGCCGAGGGCAAAGACATCCGGGCGGTGGCCTGCGCCTCCACGGGCGACACCTCGGCGGCGCTGTCCGCCTATTGCGCCGCGGCAGGCATCCAGGCCGTCGTGTTTCTTCCGCGCAACAAGGTGTCGATCCCGCAGCTCATCCAGCCCCTCTCAAACGGTGCGATCACGCTATCGCTCGACACCGACTTCGACGGCTGCATGCGCCTGGTGCGCGAGGTGTGCAAGGAAAACAACGTCTACCTCGCCAACTCGATGAATTCGCTCAGGATCGAGGGACAGAAGACCGTCAGCATCGAGATCGTGCAGCAGCTCGAATGGGAAGTGCCCGACTGGATCATAGTGCCCGGCGGCAACCTCGGCAATATGGCCGCGCTCGGCAAGGGATTCCTCCTGATGGAACAGCTCGGCATGATAGAGCGCAGGCCGCGGATCGCATGCGCACAGGCGGCAAACGCGAATCCTCTGTACGAAAGCTATCTGAAGGATTTCAGGGAGTTCAAGCCGAAAAAGGCGAAGAAAACGCTCGCCAGCGCGATTCAGATCGGCGACCCCGTGAGCGTGCAAAAGGCTATCCAGATGCTCAAGGAGTTCGACGGCGTCGTCGAGCAGGCGACCGAGGACGAGCTGGCGAATGCGGCGGCGCTCGCGGATACGACCGGTCTTTTCTGCTGTCCGCACACCGGCGTCGCGCTCTCGGCCCTGTTCAAGCTCAAAGACCGCGGAATCATCAAGCCCGATGACAGGGTGATAGTTATATCGACCGCACACGGGCTCAAGTTCACCGATTTCAAACTCAAATATCACACGGGCAAGCTGCGCAAGGTCGAGGCGACTCACATGAACGGACCGATCAAGCTGCCGGCGGAATACGACAGAGTAATCGATACGATCGACCGTGAGCTTGAGCGTCGCGCCATGTGAGACGCGGGCTGCGTCACTCGGCGGGCTTGTCGGCGGGCGCGTCGGTCTGTTGCTGCGGTGGTTTTTCGGTTGCGCGCGCGAGGCCGTCGAGGTACTCCTCGACGTTCTTGTTTTTGCGGCGCAGGCTCTTCATCGCGTCGAGAAGCTCTTTTTCTATCTTGTCGGGGTCCTGATCGTCTAATTCTTCTTCGTCCGGTTCCCGCTCCTCGATCTTGTCCTGCTCATCTATTGCGTCGCGGTCTTCGGCAACCGGTTCGTCGTGCGGATTCTCTGTCATTGACTCTCCTCCTCGATCTGCTGCGGATGCTTCTTGCGCGGCGAGAAGTTGGTCTTGGGCTTGCGCGACGGCTCCGGAGATTCGCCGACCGTGACATCCTTGGAAGGATCGCGCTCGTGCGGTCCGGTGAAGAAATGATGGATCGCGTCTCCTAACGGATACAGAATCAGCGCGAATCTGTACACGATATAGTCGGGTTCGACATCCGGCGATTCAAGCCTGTGCGCAAGCGCCGGCCGCGCCGACGCAACCAGCAGCATCAGCGAAATCCCAAAGGCGATCAGCTTCTTCATTCGAAGGTCTCCTTTTTCTACTTCTTTTTCTCTCTTTCCGCAAAGAGAGAAAAAGAAGCAAAAAGAGAGAAACGAGGGGTTATGCGAGGCTGCTTCGCAGCTTCGCATAGCCTTTCCGTTCAATTTACTATGGGAAGCATGAAATACATGTCACCCTTTTCATTCCCCGCTCACGCCATCGGCATCCTCTCCCGCGTTCTCATTCCGGCTCGCCCCTGCTGTCATTCCCGCGCAGACGGGAATCCATTTTCTTTTTCCATCCGGGGCGTGCCGGGCCGCCGGTCCATATAGCCGGAAAAGGGATGCGAAGCATCCCGAATTTCCTCTTTTTGCTTCTTTTTCTCTTTGGGAAAGAGAAACAGAAGAGGCCGCCGGTCACTTTCTTCCCGGTTGCGGCTTCTGCTCATCG
>CBDUSG010000307.1:0-4946 GCA_965369575.1 uncultured bacterium
GAATTCTCGCCTACCCGGAATCTGCCCAATATTGCCGGTGTTCCACTCGTTTTTGCATACTTCGCCCTTGCCGTTGGGCTGCCGGCCCTGGTCAAGCGAAAATGGTATCAGGTGCTGGGCTCGGTTCGCTACCTGATAGTGTTCACATTCACCGCATTGATATTCGGAGTGCTTGGGAAAGTCATCCTTCGACTAGTGTTCGGAGTGAAGTACGTAATCACCACACCGTGGTTTAACATCTGAGGACCCGATAAATTGCCGACCCTGGACAGACTTTTTTTCATTCTGGTTGTGGCCGTGCTGATCTTGATAGCCGTGACTGCTTACCTCGAGCACCAGCCGGAATGGGAAGGGTACCAGCAGCGGTACTATTACAGGCTTGCCCTCCAATCGGATCAGCCGGTGCTGCGGAAAGAAATCGAAGCGGCGGCGCGCGAGATCAAGCAGGATTGGATTCCGGCCCTGGATGTCGTCGATCGCTGTCGGACCTGCCATATCGCCATAGATGTTCCCGGCTTCGAGGACGAACCCGAGCCGGTGAGGACGCACCCGTCGATCCCCGATCACCCGATAGCGAAATTCGGGTGCACTCCGTGTCACGACGGCCAGGGACGCGCAACGGAATGCGAGGAGGGCCACGGGCGGGTGGAGAACTGGGCCTTCGCGCTCCTGCCGGGCCAGGTCATAGAAGGGGCGTGCGGAAGGTGCCACCTGGACGCCGATATCCCAGAAGCCCCAAGTCTTTCCGAGGGGCGTCGTCTGATAGACAAAGCGGGCTGCATAGGCTGTCACGAGATTGATGGGGTCGAAAAGCCAAGGATGATTGCGCCCGACCTGACCGGCCTCGGCAGCAAGGTCTCGCGCGAGTGGCTCAGAAACTGGCTCAAGCGGCCGAAGGACTACCTTCCAAAGACTTTCATGCCCGACTTCCGCCTCTCCGACGAAGAGATTGACGAACTGGTCGAGTACTTGATGGATTCCCGAAGCGAATATGTCGAGAACATGGTCTTGCCTCCGGTTACGGAGGACGAGGCCGACGAGATGTACGAAGTGGGGCGAGTGAGATTCAGGGAATCCCGCTGCATCGCATGCCACTCGGTCGAGGGCAAAGGCGGTACCATCGGTCCCGATCTTGCCTTCGTGGCGGACAAAGTCTCCAAGAAATGGCTTTACGCATGGCTCAGGAACCCCGAGAGTTATCTGCCTAAAACGCGCATGTCTCGCTTCAGCTTTCCCGAGCGCGATGTGAGGGCGATCGTCGAATACTTCTGGTTCGATATGGGGGAACTCTATCCCGAGGAGCGAATTGAAAAACTGAAACGGCAGCCCTGTGACAACGAGAAGGCGGAGCGCGGGAAAGAAGTCGCGAAGAAATACGGCTGCTACGGTTGCCATGAGCTGCCCGGCGGTGTGACCGGCGGGGAGATAGCTCCGCCCCTGACCCGCATCGGAAGCAAGCCAAGGTACCAGTTGGATTTTGGCGAGACCGGCATCCACGAATCCTTGCCCGAATGGCTTTTCGTGAAGCTGCAAAACCCGCGCATCTTTGCCGAGAATCTCAAGATGCCCGACTTTGAGTTTACCGACAAGCAGGCCGAACTCATCACGACCGCGCTCGTGGGCTTTGCCGACAGGCCGAAAAGCGGTGAGTATGTCGTGGCCCCCAAACACACGGAAATTAAATACGATCCGCCGGGGGAATTTGCGGAAGTGTTGGAGGAGTACGAATGCCTAACCTGTCACAAAATTAATGGAACCGGCGGCACCCTGGCGCCGGACCTGTCAATCGAAGGGAGCCTCGTGCAGAGAGAGTGGCTCATAGATTATCTGCAAATGCCTTACGCGGTTCGTCCCACGCTCGAAGAGAGGATGCCGCGCCTGAAGATAAGCCGGGAGCGAGCCGAAGCGATCGCCGATTACATTTTCATGGTTCTGCAAGACAAGCGGATACCGTCGACCATCGGCCCATTGGACGACGACATGGCTAAGCTCGGAAAGGAACTGTACTTTGAAAAGTATGTGTGCAGTTCCTGCCATATAGTGGGAACCGAGGGAGGATACTTTGGCCCGGCCCTTAACAGGACCGGAGAGCGGTTGAACCCGGGCTGGGTCTACACCCGTCTGCTCGATCCGCAAAAGTTTCATCCCGGCGACAGAGAGCCTAATCTGAATATGCCGGAGGAAGACGCCCTGGCGCTCACGGCGTTTCTGATGACGCTGAAGGAGCCAGGAGCATGATGAAACGGTTCTTTTCTCCTCACGCCGCGCTGTTCCTTGCACTCGCGCTCGCGATTTCATATGGCTGCGGTTCGCGTCCGCATGAGGAGCATGTGGCTGAACCGGTCAAGATCACTCAACTGACCGACTTGCCGAGCAGGCCTGTGACACGAGGCGAGAAGCTTTATGAACACTACTGCGCGTTCTGCCATGGGAAGCAAGGGACCGGCGACGGGTTGAACGCCTTCAGCCTCAGCACACCACCCCGAAACTTCTCGGATTCAGAAGCGGTCAACGCCAAATCGGATAAAGAGTTGCTGGAGATCATATCGACGGGCGGAGCGGCCTTCGGCTTCACGAGGGAAATGCCTCCTTATGGAAATACGCTCACGCGCGCGCAAATGTCGGACCTCGTCCGCCACATTCGTACGCTGGCGAGGCATCCTGAGGAAAACGGAGGAAACACTAATTCCGAAAAGGCTCCTTAGCCGAGCCGGTCGCAAGACGGTGAGTTGTGTGATGAGATGAGGTTGGGACGTAGGTTGCCTCCCGCCCGTCTTGAAATTGCAAAGGAGGAAGAAACAATGAAATTCCGAAAAGCCATGTTGCAGTTCCCGGCGCTATGCCTTCTTTTCTCGGCCCTTGGAGGCGACCTGTGCCTGGCCGACCAGATCTATATCAGGCAAAATTCCGAGGGAGTCCTCGAAGGAAGGGTTGTCGAGGAATCTGAAGGCAGCTTCCTGATCCGTGTGCCCAAAACACAAATACTGCGTATCGAAAGGGCTGAGGCGTCCGCGCAAACATTCTCGTCTGACGTTTACATAGATCGATCTCTGGAGCAGAAACTATTGAGACTCGAAAAGGAATTCGAGGAATTCAAGAGCGATCGAGAACATACCGAGAAAACGATAGCCTCTGAGGTCCGAGACGCCTCGACCGGCAAGGTCCGCGGACGGGTGGTATGGAATGGCGGCCCGCTGGCGAACTGCGAAATCAGATTGTCCAGACTACCCGAATTATCAATGGCAGGCTTTAATCCCTTTTCCAACGCTGGGACGGCTCCGGAAAAAACCGAGTTTCTCACCCGAACCGACAATCAGGGGAGATATTTTTTCAAGAGACTTCCCCCCGGCTCATACCGCGTTGCATGGCGGCCGGCCGGACACGCGGATTTTGTGAGACGCCTCAGCTCATGGCCCGACGTCGAGCTGTCGGCAGGAGCCGTCGTGGAATACAAAGACATCCAAGCAAACGTGGCGACCATAAATTAGGCTCGGGGGGCGTGGAACGCCTGGAAAAGAGTTCCGGATATCCAGATACAGACTTTAATGCAGAAAAGCCGCTTAATGGGGCTCTTCGTTGACAGGCACGGTCCGACGCGATACAAGTACTTGGATCATACGAACGTCTGAGAAATTTTCAGAGGAGGGAAACATGCATTTCTCTTGCCACTGTTGCTTCCTTTCACACTCTCGCTCACCCCCGCCTGTTTTCAGCGCTCAAAAAACACCCCGGAAGTCTCAAACTAAATCCTGCATATTTGGCGATCTGTCTTTGCGAATTTCGCAAGAGGCGGAAAAAGGAGGTTGTCATGAGCGAATCAAAGACAAGTTTTACAATCGAAGTTGAAAGCACGACTGCAGTCTGTCCCATTGGTGAAGTCACAGGGAAGAGGAGTCTGGCGGAGGGAAAAATTCCAGTTATCTCCTGCGAGGGCGGATGTATCCGCGGAGAAATTGCCAGAATTGCAGCCAACATGCTGGCAAAGGAAGAACCCTTCGCGCGCAGCTGCCACGGGGAAATACTCTCGGCGCCCCATACGGCTATGGCGCATTGGGCAAAGAAGGCTGAAAAGTTTGTAGTGATTGATGGCTGCTTTATGCATTGTCATGGCCGAATCATGAAAAACCTGATTAATGAGGAGAGCTTGCGCATATTCGACGACCTTTCTATATACCACAAATATACAGACGTTATTGATATCGACGACGTGCCGGAAGCTGAGCGAAAAGAAACCGCTCGGCAGGTGGCGGATAAAGTCCTCTCTGATCTGAAATGACCGCCACTTTAGAAAAGAGACTGGATAGCCCGGCAAAGGCTGGTACGACTATTCGCAAAAGTAGATGCGCAGCGCCGTTCCGCTGCGGCCCGCCATAAACGACGACGGCGAAACCGCCCGCAGAAGGGTCAACATCGGGTGGGGCTCCGGGAAGAAATATTCTTTTCGGTCGGCTAGTACTTTTCCCTAAAGCTCGCCACCACCGATCCGCTCGGCGCTCGGGTCAACAGCATAGACGGTCCTGCCGATCTGCAAAAAGGCAGGCATTGGCAAGAAGCTCTTTCACGATTTCAGGCGAACGGCCGTGCGGGATATAGTTCGTCGCGGAGTTCCAGAACGCGTTGCTATGATGATTTCAAGTCACAAAACCCGTTCGGTCAACACGCAAACTGTCTCTATCGATTCTATCAAGTCCGCCGAAAGACTTGGAAAATACCATTTCCAAATAGGTTTCCAGCAGGCCACATAAAGAGGGAGCAGGCCAATCGAAATAGCACCATGATTGGGGAAGGCCATAGCATAATCACTGAGTTAAGCAAAGTTAGATGCATCGTATCAGAATTTTCAGGAAACATAGCCGAGATCAAGGCAATTGTATTCACGAAATATGCCGGAAATCAATGGCGTAACTTTCACCCGGAAAGATGGTTATTCTTGACACTGGCATAGT
>CBDUSG010000308.1:0-4944 GCA_965369575.1 uncultured bacterium
ATGATCTGCTTCAACCGCGAAGACGCGCTCAGCGATATTCGGGCTTTTCGCGGTAAAGGCCGGCGGTGAAGCGGCTCCCACACTTTTTTCTTGACCACGCCGGAACTGTTTATATATAATGGATTTACGAATGCGGTCCGTTCCCGGGCCGCGAGGTCGACGACACCCGCGGGGGATTGCGCGCGATGAGTCCGGAAAATATTCGAGGCCCTCGGCGCTGGAAAGTCAAAAAGAGTGACGGCAGTCGTTTGGAGCCGGCGAGCCTCGATGTGCTCAGACAGTGGGTGACATCGGGCCAGATCGTGGCTAACGACCTTGTCATCAACGAAGAACTCGCCGACTGGATCACTGCCTCCGAGGTCGTCGAATTGGCTGATCTTTTCCCCGAGAGCAAGTCCCGCTCCGAATCAACTTCCGCACAGGAGCCCTTCCCGGATCCGCACGAAAAAGAGCCGGAGGTGCAGGTACCCGACTGCGCTTTTCATTCCGGTCGCACGGCATCGGAGATCTGTGTCGGGTGCGGTAAGTTCATCTGCGAGGAATGCCGCCGACGCATCGACAAAAAAGTATACTGCCGCGAGTGCATGGCCGAAAAGGAGGCGGGGGTCGAACCCGGCACGCCCGTGGGGCCCGGCGTCTCCGGGGCAGCGGTTTCCGGCGCCGCCCCGTCGAAGGAAATCAGCAGACTTGCGATAGCGAGTCTCGTGTTCCTGGCGGCGGCCGCGCTCGCATCGGTGGGCATGGTTGTGCCCAGGCCCAATATCATGTTCGCTCTCGGCGCCGGTTTCCTGGCATTCATGGCCGCGCTGCTTGGTGGGTTCGCGTTCAGCCGGATCAGGCAGAGCGGAGACACGCTGGGCGGGAGACGCATGGCGCTTTCAGGCCTCGTGGCCGGCAGCGTCGTTCTTGTCGGTACGCTTGCAATGGCTTCCACTCTTGTAACGCAGACGGGTTTGGCCGCACGGGGCGCCGCGCGGCGGTCGGGCGCTCCGATTCGGGGAAATACAGGCAGGAGAACCGGAGCCCTGCCACAGATCGGCCGCCTGCAGCAGGGGGGGAGGGATTTGGCGGATAGCGAGGCCGGAGCGAGGAGCCTTCTCGATCAGGCCGGCGATCTGCTGAACCAGGGACGGTTCGAGGAAGCGATAAGTAAGTGCAAGGAGATCATTCGCATTTATCCAAATACAAGGACGGCAGAGCTGGTCGATGACAGGCTGCCGGTCCTTATCGAGGAATTCGAGAGGCAACGGGCCGAGTCCGAGGAGCTAAGGCAACAAAACGAGAGCGCCGCCCTACAAAGATACGAGCATGCTATCGGGATGTTCGCCGACGGCGACGAGGCGACCGCCCTGGCTCTTTTGAGGAGCATTGTCGAAAGCTTTCCCGAGGCCGAGACGGCCGAAAAAGCCTCGGTGATGATCGCCTCGAATGAAGACAGAATCGCCGCCGAAGATTTGCAAAAGCTGGATGCGGAAGCTCGGCGGCTCGTCGCCGAAGCCGATCAGCTTGTCGGAGCGGAGCAATACGCGGAAGCCCTGCAGCTTTACCGCAAAGTCGTGAGGAAATACCCAAAGTCTCCGACCGCCGCCGACGCAAAGCTCAGCCTGGCCAATGTCGAGACTCTCGTGAGCGACCCGTCGGAGCGCGCGTTCCGTCGGATTCAAAAAGACCTCGAAGCGAAAACATACGAGGAATCAATCGCGTTGCTCGAGGGTTTTCTGGGCGAACATCCGACGAGCGCCCGCGTGGTCGAGGCGAGAAAACTGCTCGATGAGAATTCAAAGCACAGGAGAACGGCCGATAACCTGTACAACTTCGGGCGCGCCTATTTCGAGGACGAAAAATATGAGGTCGCCCTCGGGAGGTTCAGCAAACTCCTGAAAGACTACTCGCGCAGTCGATGGGTTCCCCAGGCCCGGAAGGAATACGAAGAGACTCTCGGCAATCTTCAGGAATAGTCCGACACTAACTTCCGGGGCCGTGAAGATGCCGACCCCGGCAGATTGGAACAGGCTCTCTCCGAGTAAATAGGCCGCGGCCGCGGCCATGGAACTTGCGAGCAGAAAAACGACGCGCACGGTCAATATATCATCGGAGCCCGCCCATTTGGAGATTACCGCTCCGATGCCCGCCACCGTCGGCGCGATCTGCCCCTTCACGTCGAAGATGCCCACGTACGGCGGAATTCCCTCGGCCATCCTCTGACCGCCATAAAGAAACACGGCGTCGTCCCTGAGGAGTTTTCCATAAAAGCCGAATTGGCTGTAGACAATCGCGGCGAGGATGAACACAAGGGAGGGGACAATTATTTTCTTCAAACCGCCGGGATTGATTTTCTGCATACGATTTCCCGGTCCGACCCCGATCGCGGCGCAGGGTGAGTTGCCGCGCCGGACTCATTCCAGTCAATATCCACGTTCGAAAGCAAGCTTCAATTCCAGTGAAAAAGAGTGGTCGCTGTGCGGCTGACGGCGGCCGACATGCGAAAGTTCGGCGGGCGGGAGTGCGGCGGTTCAGGATATCTGCTGTTTGACGGCGCGGATGAGGCCGCCGGCGCGGAAGTCCTCGATCTTGCAGTATGAAGAACCCATCGCCCTTGCTATCCTGAGGGCCATGGACGGGGACGTGCCCGAATTGCGGAAGACGGAGAACCTTTTCTCCTCGGTGTCTATCACCAGCGTTTTGACCCTCGTGTCCCCGCGGATCATCTTGGCGATATCGAACAATTCGTCCAGGAGCAGCGAGTAGCCGTGACCCTCGTATGACCTGTCGGGCCTGACTCCCACGTTGGCCTCTCCGTCGGAGACGAGAACCATGAGCGGTGTGATCTGTGCATCTCGTCGCATTGTGTTGATGAGCAGCTCGTGCGCTTTCAGCAGGCCGTGCCCGAGAGGCGTCTTGCCCCCGGCGGGAAGATCTTCGAGGAGTTTTTTCGCGAGGTCGGTGCTGTTGGTCGGCGGCAGGAGCACCTCGGCCGAGTCTCCCTTGAAAGTCACCAGGGCCACCTTGTCGCGCCGCTGATACGCGTCCAGGAGCAGGCTTATCATTGCCGCCTTCGTTTCGCTCATCAGCCGAGTTCCCATCGAGCCGCTGGCGTCGACGACGAACAGCATCAGGCACCCCGCCTTCATCTCACGAACCTTTTCCCGGATGTCGCTCTCGTTGATCGCGATCGCCACGTCGCGTTTCTCGCGCCTTTTCTGGTAAGGCGCGGCGGCGCGGATAGTAGCGTCGAACGCCAGGTCGTCATTGCGCCGCTCCGCAGTCGAGCGCACATAGCGTCCGGTCTTGCGCAGCGTGCGGGTCGGCATGCGGCGCCCGCTCTTCTTTCGGGCGACACGGTCCCTGTCGAGAAGCAGCGGCGGCACTCTGAACGCTTCTGCGACGCCGAAGAGGCGATCATTGATGTGCTTGTCGTCGATCTCGCTCTCGTCGCCGAGTGTGTCGCTGTCGCCGCCAGGCTCAAGCGAGCCGGTGTATTCGGTCGAATCCAGGTCTTCCTGATCCGCGGCCGCCTTGGCTGCGCAGTCGGCGTCAGCCTCTTCGAGTCGGGCGTCGTCGTCCAGCGAGAGCAGGTCCGGGTCGATCTCAATCGGGCGCGCATGCTCGTCGTCGCGGCCCTTTATCTCTTCGTCTATGTTTTCCTCTTTCGCCATCTCTTCGGCCAGCATGCGGTAGAAATCCTCGAGCGTTTTTGTCGGCAGCTCGGCGTTGCGCGAGCGGTGGGGCAGCGCGAACGCGGCCGCCTGGCTGAGGTCTTCGAGGCTGGGCGCGAGGCGGCCGTTGAACGCTGCGATTGTCCTTGCGGTTTTCTCGATGAAAATGTCGGCGCGATGGCCGTCAACCTGGTTGAGAAGGCAAATCCGCGTGATAAACGCCCGCGTCTTATCGGAGATTGCGACGCTCGGCAGCAGTTCTCTCGATCTCTGTATCCTCGCCCGCAGGGCTTGCTGCTGCGGAGCCCATTTTTCATGAAAGTCGGCCGGATCGAGATCGAACTCTTCGCGCCGCTTAATCACTCCGACGCGGGCGTCTGCGTCGGTGATACCCTCGACCTGCACGCACAGGCCGAACCTGTCGAGCAGCTGCGGCCTGAGCTCGCCCTCCTCCGGATTCATCGTGCCCACCAGCGCGAACTCCGACGGATGCGCGAACGAGATGCCCTCTCGCTCTATTATGTTTATGCCGGTGATGACCGTGTCGAGCAGCAGATTCACGATGTGGTCGTCGAGCAGGTTGACCTCGTCGACATAGAGAATGTTCCGGTTGGCCGCCGCGAGGATTCCCGTCTCCACGCGTCTTTCGCCCCTCTGCAGGGCATGCTCGAAGTCGACGCTCCCCACGACGCGGTCCTCGGTAGCCCCGAGAGGCAGGTTTATCACCTGCACCTTGTGTCGTTCGGCCGGAAGCTCGACTCCGCGCCCGAAGCGCTCGCGGCAGTTCAGGCACATCTTGTCTTTGCGATGCGGATGGCAGCCGAACGGGCAGTCGGCGACGACATCGACGGCGGGCAACAGATCGGCCAGCGCCCTGACTGCCGTCGATTTGGCCGTGCCCTTCTCGCCCCGGACGAGCACGCCCGAGAGCGAGGGATCGATGGCGTTGAGCGTCAGGGCGAGCAAGAGCTGGTCTTGTCCCACGATCGCCGTGAACGGGTAAACCGGCCTGCCGAGGGCCGCCCAGCCGTGTCCGCCTCGCTTTGTCATTTGGTCACCGACGCGTCCTGTCTTAAGATGGCGGCGATGCGCTCGTGGTCGAGGACAACATCCTCGAACGGCCGGCGCCTGACGCGGTGCTGAAGCGCCATGTCGGCCGATTCCTCGAGGTCGTCATAAGTCACCTCGGTTCGCTGGTGGAACGCCGCCGTCGTCTTTGCCGTCTTCATCATTATTATGTCGGCCCTGTGGCCGTCGACGCCGATCTCGACCGAGAGATGCGCTATCT
>CBDUSG010000309.1:0-4936 GCA_965369575.1 uncultured bacterium
GTCCTCGATGCCGGCCTTCCTGTAGGCTTCATACACCTGCTTAATGCCTTTCGAGTCCTTGCCGACCGGGTCCTTGTCGCCGGACAATATGAATATCGGCAGGTCTGCGGGGACGCTCTTCATATTGCCTCGATCATTCACCTCATTGACTCCTATCAACAGGTCGAGGAAAAAGCCCGCGGTGAACATTCCGCCGCAGTACGGGTCTTCGATGTACTTGTCGACCTCGGCGTCGTCCCTGCTCAGCCAATCGAAATCCGTTCGCTTCGGCTTGAAGGAACGCCCGAAGGCGCCGAACGTAAGCATGGTCAAAAGGGGGCTCCTGTATCTTGCGCCTTTCCTTTTGATCTCCCATTTCGTTATGAGCATCCCGATTTTTCCGGGCAGGCCCGGATCGCCGCTGGTGCCCGAGAGTATTACGCCTCTGATTTCGCGCGCGTGCGAGAAGATGTAGCTCCTTGAGAGGATCGAGCCCATGCTGTGCCCGAAGAGAAAAATCGGCGCATCCGGATGTTCCTTTTTAATGATTCCGGTAAGCCCGCGCATGTCCTCGACAACCAGCCGCCAACCGTCTGTTTCGGCGAAGAAGCCGACGTTCTCGAGCGATCCCGCCGTCTTTCCGTGTCCGCGGTGGTCGTTGGAGTACACGGCGTAGCCCGCCTCGACCAGCACGCCGGCAAAGCGCTCGTATCTGGCCGAGTGCTCGGCCATGCCGTGAGAAATCTGCACGACAGCCTTCGGCCTCTCGCTCTCCTCGGAAAGCCACTTAAAGCCGACGATCTCGGCCCCGTCTTTTGCCTCGAATCCGAACCTTTCAAACCTCATTGAAGCCTCCCGGTTGCATTGTTTGTGGACAGCCCGCGTATTATACACCGAAATTTGCTTTGCCGCGCGACAGAATCGGGGTTGCGCCGCCGACTGCCTATTTCCGGAATGGCGGAACGATACGTCCTGTGCGCTCGATATACAGGCGATACTCAGCCCCGAACCGCCCAAGCATCATCTCCTCCTCGCGGGGGACCCGATGCAGGAGAAACGGAAGTAGCGCCGCCAGGAAGGCCGGCCCGGCGATCCAATTCTGCAGCAGCAGCGCCTGGGCGACGGCCCACAGCGCGTGCGCGGCGTACATCGGGTGCCGGATGCGGCTGTACACGCCGCGGGTAACGAGTGAATGTTCCTCTCTGATCTGAAGCTTTGCTGAAAAGTTCGGCCCGAGATCGGCGTGCGAGCGCCACAACAGCCACAAGGCCGCGACGAACACAGCCGTGCCAATCAGGCCGACCCATGCCGGAAGTCGGTAATCGGCAAAATCGATCCAATCCGCAAACACATAAACGATGGGAATGATCTGCATCCCGAATATCGCCGGGATCATCAGCAACCACTCGGACCGCGGCATACGGTCATCGGCCTCCGCCTCTTTTCTGCGATGCCTCATCCCGAGAGCCCGCACAAGGCACCCCGCGACGAAGCAGATGCAAAAGACAACTTTGAACGAATCGCTATTCATCTTCAGCCATTCCGAGTAGAAATCGCGTTACGCTCACGCGGCGAACCGCTCATATCGAAGCGGCGAGAGGTCGATGCCCTCGTAAGATTCGCAGTCGCCGCCGACTATCATCGAGGCCAGTATCCTGCCGGTCATCGGAGCATGCATGACGCCGTGGCCGCCGAAACCGACGGCGCAATAGAATCCCGCAGGCTCGGGCAGCGGGCCGAGGATGGCCGTGTGGTCCGGCGTCATGCTCCGCAGTCCGGCCCAACCTCGCATGAGCCGGATCGAGTCGAATTTGGGATATCTGCATGTGGCGCGCTCGGCGAGCGCAGGGGCGCTGCTCCAATCCAGCTTCGGCTCTGCCGCCGCGCAATCTTCAAGCTCCGCGACGCTCATGAGGATTCCGCCGCTTTCGGGTCTGAAATAAAACGGCGGCTCCTTGTCGAAATAGAACGGCGAATCGGGTGCAATGATGTCCGTCGGTGAAGTGATGAAGACCTGCCTCTTAAACGGCTCGACGGGCAGAACCTCCACGCCGGCCATACGCGCTACCTCGGCGGCCGCCGGACCTGCGGCGTTGATGACGATCCCGGCGTCGATTGCGCCCTTTGGCGTTGTGACACCGGCGATTCGCCCCTCCGTCGTTCGTATACCGGTTGCGGCTGTTTCAGTCAATATCCTCGTTCCCAGCCGCCTCGCCGCTGCGGCATACCCGTGGAGCATTCCGTGCGGATCGAAGTAGCCGTCGTCGGGGGTGAAGATCGCGCCGAGAAGGTCATCGACGACCATGCCGGGGAAAATGTCGATTAGCTCCCGCGGCTCGAGCGCCTGCGAGCGGACTCCCAATCGAATCAGTTCCTCATGGATGCCCTCAAGCTGCGCCATGCCTTCGGGGGTTCCTGCGGTCTGTATGCAGCCGTTTTGCCTGAAATCCAATTTCGCATCGAGCGAGTTCTCGAATTCGAGTACCGCCCGCAGGCTCATCCGGCTCAGCCTAAGGTTGATTTTTTCCGGCAGGTGGTGATAAATGACTCCCGCGCTTGCGGCCGATGAGCCGGTTCCCAGGAATATCTCCTTTTCCAGCAGGACGATGTCTTTCAGGCCCGCATCGGCAAGGTGGAACGCGATGCTCGCGCCCACTATGCCTCCGCCTATTATGACTGCGTCCGCGGTTTCACGCATGGCCGTCGCCCCAGATTCGTTTTACATCCGTCGATTTCGTCGTGATGTTCCCAACATCATAACCGCTGTCTCCGGCGCCAGTCAAAACCCGAACCGACGAAAGTGAAATGGGAATCATTGCGCTGCGCGAGCCGGCAGGAGCCGTCGTGTGGTATAATTCTGCTTTTAAGCGGGCCGATTTATTTCAGCGCGACGAGTCGGCCGGATGATATCCGAGCCGATGCGTGAGGGCGAAGATGGGGCACGAAGCATTTATTCCTCGCAAGAAGCGAAGGCTGCCGATGGCCGAGCTGCGGCCGGGCGTCGTGGGAGCGGTCGCAATCTTTGCTTTCGCCCTGCTGTTCTGGCTGATGCATATCGAGCAAACGACGGCTGAGAACAAAGTAATCGCGGGATCGAACGCAGACATGTACATGTACCATCTGCCGGTGCGCGAGTTCGGGTTCGATCACCTGAAAAGCGGTGCGATGCCGCTCTGGAATCCCTACACCAATTGTGGGATGCCATTTTTTTCGACCTATCAGGCGGCGCTTTTTTATCCGCTCAATTTCCCGCATTGGGTACTTCGAGGCGATCTGGCCATGAGCCTGGTGTACCTCATTCACCTCTTTCTGGCTGGGACGTTCATGTTCCTGTGGATCCGCGAGCTCGGCGGCGAAACCGTGGCCGCAATTTTCGCGGGAACGGCATACATGCTTTGTTCTTTCGTGAGTTACCCGCCCGTCTGGCCTCACATCGTGCTGGGGCACGTCTGGGTCCCATTAATTTTCCTGCTCATCCACAGGACGTTCACGGGCGGGCGATGGGCCGACGCCGTGCTCTTGGGCGTCGCGGTAAGCTGCCAGTTCCTGGCGGGATACATGCAAGGGTTCGTATATACGCTCTACGGCGCATTCGGATATGTGATTTTTCTGATTCTTGTGGAACTGCCCGGGGCCAGGAATGACTTCCGGCGGCAGACGCTCTCCGTGGCCCTGACGCTGGGCGGACTCGTCGTGCTGCCCGCGCTGCTTACTGCTTTCCAGTGGATACCGACTCTGCAGCTTTCGAGGCTTAGCGCGCGTCCGCCGGGCGGGCTGGCGCAGGAGGCGATCCTGGCCGGAGGATCGTTGTCTCCGAAAACTTTCCTCGCCGTGCTCGCGAATCCGGCTTCTTTCAAATGGGCGACCTATTCATTGTACCCGGGGGTGCTGACGCTGCTGCTGGCCGCCTTCGCATATACTCATCGGGAGCGCCTGCGCGAAGTCGTTTTTTTCACTGCGCTGGCTGTCGTCTCGGCCCTGGTTGCTTTCGGTGGAAGCACTCCGCTGTTCAGGCTCTACCTGTTTTTACCGTCGAGCGATTGGTTCCGCCTGCCGAATCGACTTTTGATACTCACTGCTTTTTCCATTGCCACCCTGGCCGGCATGGGCTGCAGCCGATTCGTCGGGGACATGGGCAGACCCTCCGACCGACGGCCGGGGGCGTCCGGTCGCTACGCAATCTTCATAGCAATGTGCGGGGCGTTGATTCTGGCATTGCCCAAGGCCGGCGGCGCATATGTGTTCGTTTTGCTTGCGTGCAGTCTCATTGCGATACGGGCAAGGTCGCCGCTGGCGGTGAGCATCCCGGTCGTCCTGCTGGTCGGACTCGACCTTCTGTTGTACGTGTCCAACACGGCCACCTTTCCATGGATCACGCCTGACGTTTTCCCCGAGCTGAAAGAGGAAAAGCAATTTCTCCGGGAACATGTCGGGAACGACCGCGTGCACATTTTCCGACGCAAGCGCAGCTGGAACAATTTCATGCTCAACGCCAATTTCGGGATGATCGAGGGGATTCGCGAAACCAGCGGATACGAGTCGCTTTCGCTACAGAGATACGCCGAGTTCTGCGCCTATCTTGAAACGCGCGGTGAGCCGTCGTATGAGATACCGTTTGTCGGCTGGCGCGGATGGTCGTCGGAGAACAAATTTCCGCGGATGCTGAACCTGCTCGGCGCGCGCTACATAGTCGACGACGTCGGGCGCGACCTGCATCCCGAAAAGGCCCCGCCCAGGAAAATGCCGAAGGCGTTCAAACGCAAGAAGGCGTTTTCGGCGACGCTCGACATATACGAGAATCCCGCCGCGCTGCCCCGCGCATTCTACACGAAGAAAGTGGAAGTGATACGCGAAAAGCGCGACGTGCTCGAGAGGCTTGCCGACAAATCGTTCGAGTATCGCAAGACAATAATACTCGAGGAAGACCCCGGGCTTGCGGTCCCACCGGCGGATGGCG
>CBDUSG010000310.1:0-4914 GCA_965369575.1 uncultured bacterium
GACGGAGCAGTTTGTGCCACTGCTCAACATGTGTTATGAAGCTATCGCTCAAGGCGATGCGGATGGACAGGCCATGGCGTATATGTGCGCGCTCATACTTCGCCGCCAGAAGGTTTTCAGATTCGTCCGCGAAGAAAAAGAGGACGCTCAAGGCTCTCGGCCCAAGAGCGTGCTGGTCTTTTCGGATAAGCACAACGACACCCAGATAAGAATTGTCGATCCTCAGCTCACCGAGTCGGAAATGCAGGATGTGAAGGGCCGGCTGGAGGCCAGACTGATACCCGAAGGAGGCGAGGCCGATGACGAATAGTCCCACGCCGCCCGACAGACCGTACGTCTATGCGTTCGGCGCAAAGCGTCTGGTGCTTCTTGCGTCTCTGGTGCTGTCGCTCGTCGCGTTCAGCCTGATGCTCGGGATCAGGATCGAGAGATACCAGCAGTCCGCCGGCGAAGTCATGCGCCAGGCTTCCCCGCAGGAGATTTCCAAACCGGTCGGCTCCTCGAGCAAGACAGACAACAAAGCCGAGCCCGCCGAGTCAAGCTCGCCCGTTGCGCTCCCAAAAACAGAGGTGAAGCCGAAGGCGGCGAGCGCGGCCCCGGCGAAAACCAAGGCGCCCGCGCCGGCAAAGGACACTTCCCCCCCTCCCAAAAAGGCGGTTCAAAGGGGACACTATGCCGTACAGGTCGAGTCCTCGCAGGACCGGACAAAGGCAAGCCTGCAAGTGCGTCTTCTGAAAGACAAGGGATTCAAGTCGTACTTGGAAGAGGTCGACCTGGGCGACAAGGGCCGCTACTTCCGGGTGATGGTGGGCCCATTTCAGACAAAGGCCGAGGCGGGAAAGGTCCGGAGCGCTCTCGCCGAAGATTCGAGATTTACCGGCAGCTATATCCGCTATCTTCCATAAAAACCGCCGGGACAGGAGATCGCCCCCGATACCGCCTCCTGGTTTGCGGGCCGGATATCGAGAGCCCGGACGGGTGCATCGGAGATAACCGATCCGGCGGGCCGGGTTTCTTTTATTTAGGGCGCTTGACAATGCGCCGGTCAAAGAATGAAGCGAGACTTATCGAGCGTGAGAGCAAGGGACATACTTCCGCCGCTTGCGACCGCAGGGCTGCTCGCGGCCGCGTTCCCGGGCGCGGGCCTGTGGCCGCTGGCATTCATCGGCCTTGTTCCGCTGCTTTTGTGGGCGCAGGACAGGCAATACGGGCAGGCGTTCATGGGCGGACTTTTGGCCGGTGTCGTCTTTCATGGAATCGTCTTTGCATGGTTCGCCGCGCTGACGTACTGGGTCGGTGGAATCGTATTGCTCGGCGTGGGAGTTCTGTTCCTCTTCTTCTCGCTATTCTGGGGCGTCGTGGTGGCCTGCGGACGCCTTTTTGACCGCTGGGCGCCCAGTGCAAGCGTCTTGACATTTCCGGCCATGTGGGTGCTCATGGAATATACGCACAATCACATTTTCACCGGGTTCGGATGGGGCTCGCTGGGCTACACGCAGTGGAACAACCTGTCCGTGGCTCAGCTCGCGTCTATCGGGTCGGTCTACGCCGTCAGCTTCTACATCGTGCTCATCAACGTCCTGATCTGCCTGCTGATCAGGCATATCAAGCGGGCCGCCGTTGCCGCGCCGGTTGCCGTCGCGATTGTTGTCTTCTGCGCAGCGGTTCCTTTGTGGGGCCGCACGCAGATGCGCCGCCCCGACATGTCTTCCTCGCTGCGTGTGGGCGTCGTCCAGCCGAATTTCTCGCTCGACGTCAAATGGAACAGCGAGTACGCCGCGCACATGCTCGAGATACTCGGATGGCAGACCGAGCTTGTCGCCGCAAAAGGGGCGGAATTGGTTGTATGGCCGGAGAGCGCCATTTATGGATTCCTGACCGACGAAATAGGCGAGATCGGCGGCATAGCCCGCTCGAACGACGCGTATCTTCTGACCGGAAGCAATCACTACGAAGACATCGATCGCGGTGGGGGAGGCAAGCTCGTCTACTACAATTCCGCCTTCCTGATCGATCCGGAGGGTCGCAAGCTCGACAGATACGACAAGCGTCACCTTGCGCCGTTCGGCGAATATGTGCCGTTCAAAGACATGTTTCCGTTTCTTGGGAAAATCGTGCCCGCCATGGCCGACTTTACCGGCGGCGATAAGATGACCTTATTCACCGCCGGCGGCAAGAATTTCGCCGTTCTCATATGCTTCGAGAACAGCTTTCCGCATCTTGTGCGGCGCTCCGCCCGGATGGGAGCCGATTTTCTCGTGCAACTCACGAACGACGGATGGTTCGGCCGCAGCTCACAGCCGAAGCAGGACATGGCTATCGCCGTCTTTCGCGCCGTGGAAAACGGCGTTACACTGGTCCGGGGGACGAACACCGGCATTTCATGTTTCGTCGACCCCTGGGGACGGATCAGCGGCATTGTTAGAACGCAGTATGGAGATACCGTGTTTGCGCGGGGGATATCCGTGGAAACGATATCCGCCCGTGCGCATGACACTTTTTACAAGACGCACGGCGACGTCTGGGTTCTGGCATGTGCGGGAATCGTGGCCGCCGGGCTCGGGCCGTGCCTGTACAGGAGGAAGAAAGTATCGGGGCCGGTCGAATCGAAAGACGGGGAGAAGACGGACTCCTGACCGCGCGCCGGTCTCACTCGTCAACGGAAAGCAGAACCTATGGAAATACTCCTCGAAGCACAGATAATAGAAAGACTCTCCCGAGCCATCCAGAAGGCGATAGCCGAGAAAAAGCTCGATCTGGAGTCAGTTCCCGAAATTCTGCTCGAGGTTCCGAAAGACGCCTCGCACGGCGATTACGCCACGAATCTCGCGCTCAAACTTTCGAAACGGCTGCAGATGCCTCCGATGGAACTCGCCGAGAAGATAGTCGAGCATCTCGACCCTTCCGATCCTTTTTTCGAAAAGGTCGAGACGGTCCCGCCGGGCTTCATCAACTTCCACCTCAAATCCAGGGCAGTCGTGGCCGTCATCAAGCAGGTGCTCCTGGAAGGAGACCGTTTCGGCGGCTCGAATATCGGCGAGGGGCATAAGATAAACGTCGAGTTCGTCAGCAGCAACCCCACTGGCCCACTGACCATCGGGCACGGGCGACAGGCGACCATCGGCGATGTGCTTTCCAATATTTTGGGCTTTTGCGGCTATAACGTCACACGCGAGTACTATTACAACGACGCCGGCGGACAAATGAACATGCTCGTCCGCTCCGTGCACGCTCGCTACCAGCAATTGTTCAATCCTGCGTATCAATTCCCGGCAGAGGGATATAAAGGCGACTATATCAAGGAAGTGGCCGAAAGAGTCCGCGAGCGGGAAGGCGACAAGTATGTCGGCAAAGATGATGAAAAGACTATGGAGTTTTTCAGACCACTGGCCGTTTCACGAATGATAACGATGATAGATCACAGCCTGAGAAATTACGGCGTGAGATTCGACGTTTATTCGCGCGAGTCCGCCCTGTATGCCGACGGCAAGGTCGACCGCGCGATAGAGCTGCTTCAAAAACGCGGCAATATTTATGAAAAGGACGGCGCACTCTGGTTCGGAAGCTCCGATTTCGGCGACGAGAAGGATCGCGTCGTCGTCAGGAGCAACGGCGAAAAGACGTATTTTGCGGGCGACATCGCCTACCACATGGACAAGCACGAGCGCGGTTTCGAGCGCGCGATAAACATCTGGGGGGCCGACCACCACGGCTACGTCCCGCGTGTCAAGGCAGTCGTCTCGGCTCTGGGATATGGCGAGGATTTCCTCGAGTGCATCGTACACCAAATGGTCAGTTTCATGCGTGACGGCCGCGAGGTGAAAATGTCCACGCGGGAGGGCCAGTTTGTCACCCTGGATGAGCTTGTGGCCGAAGTCGGACTGGCCGTAACAAGGTTCTTTTTCGTGATGCGCAGTTGCGACAGCCACCTCGTCTTCGATCTCGATCTGGCGAAAAAAGAGTCCAACGAGAACCCCGTCTACTACATCCAGTATGCCCACGCCCGGATCAGCAGTATCATGAAACATGCCGCGGAAAAGGAAATCGAGCTTGCGCAACTCAGCGAGGCCGACCTCTCCCTTCTCGCCGAGCCTGAGGAAATTGACCTGGTCAGGCAGATTTCGCGCTTTCCTCCCCTTGTCGAGGTTGCCGCCGAGAGGCGTGAGGTTCACAGAATCCCGGCATTCATACTCGATATGGTGGGCCTCTTTCACTCATACTACAATAAGCACCGTGTCGTCTCCGATGACGAGTGCCTGAGTCTGGCAAGGCTTGCGCTGGTGGAGGCGGTTAGGCAAGTGGTCAAGAACGCTTTGGGCCTGCTGGGAATCGAGGCGCCAGAGCGGATGTAGGGCATGGACCATGCTCAAAAACGCCCTTCTCGGAAAGATAGCCGAAAAGATAGCCGAGGGCCCTTTCCGCATATTTCGTCTTATTCTCTGGGGAAAAATATCCGAAAAAAAAGCTTGACAAATGCCTGGACGTGTGATTTAATCATTGCATTGAGAAAGGGCTGCACCTTGACATGGAGGGGATATGGTGGTATAATAAATCAGCCTATCAGCGATATCCCCTGCTTTCAACGCCGTATCGGTTGTCTCCAAGCCTGAATAGATCATCAAAAACAAACAAGAGGAGGGCAAAGAAAAAAGTTACTTTTGCTGTCCAACTCCATAACCCGCATTGATTCGCCGCAGGGGGCGGCGTGAAGGTTTGTAAGTGCGGGAGGGATTGTGGGCAATCTCCCAAAGCGAAAGGAGTAAACAGTATGAGTAAATTGGTTCGTGGCCGTAAGGGTTTTACCCTTGTCGAGCTGCTGGTGGTCATCGCTATTATCGGTATTCTAGCTGCGATCCTGCTGCCGGCACTGGCGAAGGCAAGGGAATCGGCCCGTCGCACCGCTTGTGTAAACAA
>CBDUSG010000311.1:0-4898 GCA_965369575.1 uncultured bacterium
GGGTGCGCCGCCGGCTGGGGGGGGGGGGGGTGGGGGGGGGGGCTTTGTTGGTGTTGGGGGGGGGGGGGGTGGGGGTGTTGGGGGAGGAGGTGGTGGAGGCTCAATCTGCTCCGACAAGAAATACCTTGCTATGGCGGGGGCGACCCACGCGACGGCAACGACCAGCGCTAAGATCGCGACTCCGCCAACGAGCCTGCGAAACGCCGAGGGGGGCTCCGTGTGTATCGAAACGGGCTGGCCGGTCCTGACCTTTTGCACGTCCTGGGAGAGTTCCTGGCAGCTCGAGTACCGGTCCTGCGGGTTCTTGGCCATCATCTTGCGGACGATCTTTTCGACGCTCAGCGGAATATCGGGATCGATCGAGCACGGCCATTGAGGCTCTGACGCACGTATCCTGTTCAGCACCGCAAGCGGGGAATCGCCCTCGAACGGAACTTTGCCCGTGAGCAGTTCGTAAGCGACCACTCCGAGGGAATAGATGTCGCTGCGGGCGGTTGCCGTATGGCCCTCGGCCTGCTCGGGCGACATATATTCGGGCGTTCCGACGATGCCGCCGTCCACGGTAATTCTCGTCCCGCTCTGCTGGAGCGCGAGGCCGAAGTCGGTAACCTTCACACGGCCGGATTTGGCGATCATGATGTTGCTGGGTTTTATGTCGCGGTGAACTATTCCCTGGCTGTGCGCGTACTGGAGCGCCTTGGAGACCTGAGAGATGACGGCGATAGCTCTCTCGGGCGAAAGGAAGCCTTCTTTGTAAATAATCTCGTCCAGCCCCGGCCCCTCGATGAATTCCATCGTATAATAATAGATTTCTTCTTCCTGGCCGATGTCGTATATCTGGACGATGTTGGGCTGGTTGAGCTTGGCGATGGCGCGCGCTTCATTCTTGAATCTTCTGATGAAGTTGATGTCGCTTGTAAGGCGCTGGGGAAGCACCTTCATCGCGACCATGCGCCCGAGCGAGAGTTGGTGCGCCTTGTAGACGACCCCCATTCCGCCCTTGCCGAGCTCCTTGAGGATCTTGTAGTTTCCGATCTCTCTGCCGATCATGCGATGCGCCAAGGACGAGGCCGACCCTATTCGAATTCGGCTCCCGATTCAAGAACGCCCAAGTACTTCTCGGGCGCCTCGTATCGGATGCTGGCCGCCTCGATTTCGTCCCCCCTCTTGAGGAGCCTCTCAAGTCTGCTTCTGTTCTCGGTCATCGAATTGGTGAGCTCATCTATTCGCTGGCTGAGCCTGTCAGCCTCATCGAGGGTGCCCACATTGAGCATGGCGCCACGAATGGCTTCGACGCTCTTTTGCTGGTTGGAAAGCTCGTCGTGGAGCGCGCTGACCTGTGTCTCCATTTTGAGGAGTGTTTCTTCCTGCTCCGGAGTAACCCAGATGTGCTGGAACTTGACAAGTCCGCCGGCGAGCTGTTCGGCCTCGAACCGCCGCCTGTGCTCGCGCGCCCGTTTTCTGAGGTTGAGGATTTCCTGCCTGCGCTCCGGAGTCATCCATTCGCTTTCGAACTTGACGTTGCCCTTGGCGAGCTGTTCGGTTTCATATTTTCTCTCGGCGTCGCGCCTTGCCTCCGTCATCTCCTGCCGGCGGAGTACTTTCTCCCGCCACTTCTTCAGCAGTGCGTGGTTTTCCTCTTCCGTCGCCGTTTCGATAAAATCGATCTGTTCCCGGCTTATGGTCGACATGCCGATCTCGGTCTTGAATCTGACGCTTTCCTCGGTTTCGCGAATGACCACGGCGGTCTGGGAATAGCCGCTTTTGAAATAGATTTCGTCGGCCGAAGTCGGGCGGGCAAGTGATGCGGCAAGCAGCAGGGCGAGCGTCGCAACCGGCGGGCGCAGTCGACCGAGCGAACCGCGGCCCGGACCGGCGGATGCGTCAATGCGTTCGAACATATTCCTCGATCGCGCCGCTTGCGGACTGCTCCAGGCTCGTGAAGAACACGGCAATTTCATATTTTCCCTCATCGCCGCCTTTGACGGGTTCGCACCTGACGACGGCGCCTTCGCATTGAATGCCGCCTGATGAAGCCGGTTCCCCCCCCGGGTTTTTCTCACCCGGAAAAACGATGGTCATCACCAGGCGCGTCATGAATTCCAGGGGAGCGTCGGCCGTGAAGTTGATGCCGGAAACGCTGATGTCTTTTATTTGCGCGCCGGGCGGCTGCGATTCGAGGGCGAGAAGCAGTTTGCCTGTTCCCTTCGCCCGGGGCTTCTTTCGTCTCTCTCTTCTCGGTTTTGTCATTTCCCGGATTGCGGGCCGGTGCGGGCCTCGATCAACTCTTTGGAAACACCGTCGGTTTGCGCTGCCGGCAGCCGACGGCGACAAGCCCGTAACGAATGGGCCATCCGAACATCTTGCGTCTTTTGGCATTATAGCACAGGCGCGTCACATTTTCCAAAGGCGGAAAAAGGAGGTCGCAGATGACGGACCCACATTTTACGGCGGGACACATAAGAGGTTTCGGCGGCGGACGGAATCTTATCGCCTTGCGGCGAAGCATCGAGGGCCGGCAAGGCTTCCCCTCACTTTCCGGCGAGTTCGGTGCTGAATCTGCGGATCCGCTCGAAGAGGAAGTGGCGGTCTCCGTCGATTGGGGCTTTGTGGCGGCTGTTCTCCAGATGAATGAGTTCCTTTTGTGTGCTTCTGACGGAGTTCAATATGTATTCTCCGCTTTTTTCCCAGATTACGTCGTCGTGGCGCGACTGCACGACGAGCAGCGGGGCGCTGACGCGACCGAGAATGGGGCGCGTGGTCTCCATCAGTTCCATGAGGCTGGATATGCTGCGGAATGGGTATTTCTCATAACCGCTCAGATGTCCGGAGAGCGACTTGTCGGAAAGGCTTGTGAAACCCATTTTCGGGAGGCTGGCGCCGAATGCGCCGCCGATTTTTGCGGCCAGCTTAACGACTTTTTCGCCCGCGGGTCCGCCGCGTGGAAACATCGGGGTGCAAATCGTTATGACGCCGTCGACTTCTCTTAATGTGGCCAGCTGCAGAGCAAGCAGGCCTCCCATGCTGAAGCCCACAACAACGACGGAGTCGCAGTTTTTCTTGAGTTCCAGATACTCGGCCTCGACGACCCCCACACGCTGCTGGTTGGTCACGCCCTCGAACTCCGCCATCGAGACGCCGTGGCCGGGAAGGGTCGGGCCTCGCGTGCTGATGTCCTCAGAGCGCAGATACTCGCCCATCGGCTCCATCAAAGCGGCCGTGTCGCCGAAGCCGTGTACCAGCAGACAGCCCAGCGGCCCTTTGATAAAAGAAAACGCGGGGGGCAGTGCTTCGTGTTGAACTGCGGACTGAGGGGATTCCATTAGCGACTCCGAAATCCTGTGGCGGGATTATGCGGCGCGAGACACGCGCCCGACCGATAGCGGCGACGGTCGGCGCGTGTGAAATCCGGCTCTAATAATAGTAGTGGCCTTTGAACACGCCCATGTTCTTCAAAAACCTGTACGCGCCCATCAAGGCGGCTCCGGCGATGATGATCATCGACGACAAGCTGACAGCCACGGCGAATGTCAAAGCATGGTTGGCATCCATTTGAAAACTCCTTTATCAACCCGACGCGCCAAATGCGCCGCCGGACCAAGACCTCAGGTTAACACAAAACAATCTGATTTGTTGCTCGACCACCTGCATCTACGGGTACAAGTACAAAAAGTGTGCCAGTCGCCGAGGATCCGGGCGGGTATTCCATATCTCTTTTAGAGACAGCGACTTATGAATAGATGGCGGGACGGGGGAACAGCGGAAAGTCGGATGCCCGGCGCGATTCTGGTGACGCCGGCAGACCGGTAATCTGCACAAGTGCTTGTGAAAACAGCGTTTACGCGCGCAATCGAAGGAATGCACCGACGCAATGGAATTATTGCATTTGAGCTTCGGGATGGCGTTGAAACGCTCAAAGCATTGTGAATGCAGGGTTTGCGCTAGAAACCAGGGGGCATTATCCGTCCTAAGCGCTCGTTCGAAGAGCCTGCGACGCAAGCCGGTCGGCGCGTTTGTTCCGCGAGCGCGGGACGTGGCGAAGGGAAAATTCGGCGAATTCCTGGCGCAACGACATCGCCTTTTGCGCCAGAGGGCGCAGTGACTCGCTGTGTATCCGGTATGTTCCGTTCATCTGCTTGACGATCAATTCGCTGTCCGAGAAGCATTCGACGGCCTCGGCGCCCAGCTTTTTCGCCTCCTCGAGGGCCCGGATGAGCGCCGTATACTCGGCGAAGTTGTTCGTGGCCTCCCCGATGGATTCGCTCAGCTCGCAAGCGACGTCGCCCGAGGACTCACTCGAGGGATTGTCCGAAGGCTCGCTCAGAACCGCTCCGATAGCCGCCGGGCCGGGATTTCCGCGGGAAGCTCCGTCGAAAAAAATCGTCAGCTTCCGAATGGGTCTCCCCGGGTCGTCCCCGCCACCGAACAGCCGTCCTTGTCTGTCTGCGACATCCATCAAAACCTCCTATCGCATGAGGGGAACCATCACACCATCGGCAGCATAAGCTCGATGGTCTCGCCGTCGTATCCCATAAAAAATATGACCGTGTATGTCCCGAGGTCCTCGGCCTTGGAATAGAATTCGATGCCCAGCTCTCTGAGCTTGCGGCAAATCTCGTCGAGTTCGTCGACGACGAACGCGACGTGCATATAACCGAGATCACATTGCCTGCGCTCGATCTTCTTGCCCTTCGGATTGTAGAATTGGAACAGCTCTATGCGGCAGTTGTTCAGCCGCATCATGACGATCCGCTCCTCGACGCCGGGCAGACCGATGATCGTGCCGAACGCGGGAATGTCCTTGATCGTAAGGTCCCACTCGACCTCCATGCCGAGCGTGTCCCTGTAGAGCTCGAGCGACTTTTCCATGTCGGCCACGCTCAGGCCGGTGTGATGCA
>CBDUSG010000312.1:0-4877 GCA_965369575.1 uncultured bacterium
CAAACATCGCCGATGCAAGGATACGAAGTATCCGTGGATGGGGGCTCTGCCCCCCTAGTGCCCTTCGGCGGGTTTTTCCGGTCGCGGGTGCACGAACTGAAGCAGGATGAGACCGACGAACATGAACGCCGCCGTCACGGGAAAGATGGAGCGGTAGCCCATCGTGTCGATCAATCTGCCTGCGACCAGGGGGCCGGCGATCTGTGAGACGGCGACACTGATGATGCTGAGCCCGACGAATTCGGCGGTTCGCTCTTCGGGGATGAGGTCCAGCAGGTAGGCGAGGCCCACGCCCATAACGGCCGCAAACGGGACGGCGGTCAGCCCCACGAGCCACAGGGCCTGGGTAAGATTCTGCGAGAATCCGACGATAATCTCGGATATCCCCCACATTGCGATCATGACGGAAAGAAGTCCCTTTCGGCCGACGCGGTCGCCGAGCATCCCGAGTGGAAGCACGCACAGCGTCGCCACGACGGAGAACACGGCCAGCACATAGAACGACTGCGCCTCCGTCGCGTTCAGTTCCTCGACCACGAACAGAACGACAAACGAGGAGACCATCGAGAAACCCAGCCACCAGAAGAACTGCGCGAAAAAGAATCTCATCGCACTGGACTCTTCGGCTATCCCTTTCAGAAACTCCAGCGGCGACGACCCGCCGGCGCCGGGGTCTTCCCGCGAGTCTTCCCGCGGGAGCTTCGGCTCCCTTATCAGCGAGATGGTGGTCAGACCCGCGACGAAGGCTACCACGGCCACCATGTAGAAAGCTTTCTCGGGATTACGCTCCCACACCTGCGATGCGACGGCGAAGTAGGAGATCAGCCCGATGCTGCCCACCAGGTTCATCGCGCCGCTTGTGGTGCTGCGCTGCTCGGGCGGCGTTATGTCCGGAAGCAGCGACAGGAACGGGGTCTCGGCGGTGCGGATCGAAAGATACATTATGCCCGATATGATGGCGGCCGTTGTAAACGTCGACGCTTGCGGAAGGAAGAAAAGGCAGATCAGCGCGGCCAGAAGCCCGCAGAAAATGTAGGGCCTGCGGCGGCCGAACCTGCCCGAGGTGCGGTCGCTGAAATAGCCCGCGATGGGAGAAGCTATGCACCCCGCCACGCCGGCGAGGCTGAGCACTACCGATATCTCGAGCTTCGAATCGGTCAGTCCGTTGAGAAAAAGCGGCATCGAAGCCGTGTGGAATCCCCAGAAAAATTGTACTCCCAACCAGCCCACGCCGAGGGTCAGCATTTTCGCCGGTGTAATCGTTGCGGGTTCGCTCAATGAAAACTCCCTTCCGTTCCGGGCGGCCAGTGGCCGCTGACAGCGGATACTTCGTATCCTTGCGGAGGCTATGTGGCAGCCGCGAGGGATAGGTCCTCGCTGGAACTGAATCATTAAGGCCTGTTATTAAACAACTTTTTTTTGACACAGACCGATACCAGGCGCGTTCACCTGCACATAAACGGAGTCAGCCGTCAATACCCGTCAGGGAAGAGATGCGCAGCATCTCATGTCGGGGTGTGGGGGGCAACTTGCCCCCCACAGGGCGACTCGCCGGGCGTCGGCTATGTGGCAGCCGCATGGAGCGGGTTCTCGCCGAAACTGAATTAGTATAGCCGGTTATGAAACAACGTGTAAAGGAAGAGATGCGTGGCATCTCATGTCCGCGGCCACTGGCCGCCAGGGCGCGGGCCGGCGAATTTCGAGGGTGAGGCGAGCCGCGACGGCTTTACGATGGGTCGATCGAGGCTGACTCCGCAGGTTTTTCCGCGTAGTCGGGTCGCTCTGTCTGGCAATGCGGGCAAAAGCGCCAGGTCTTCTCGAGTGTCCACTCGCACTCGGGGCATTTGTCCTTGAGGGCGAACCCGCACGCCGGACAGGCCATGAAGGACTGCTCGATCCGCAGGCTGCAGTTGGGACAAATTCCGGCGGTGGTTTCCTCGCCGATGACGACGCTCCATATTTCCGAAAGAGCGGTCTGGCCGGTTGCCGCCTTTTCGACGAAATCGCCCAGCAGCGGCCTCATTCCGTTGAGTACGGCCAGCCTTTGTATGACCGACTCGGGCTCGGTCATCTCGATAGCGGTTCTTATCTCGTTGTTGACGGTGAGGAGTTCGCCCACGGCGATGCGTCCGGAGAAGCCCCGGTGGTTGCACTTTTGACATCCTTCGCCTTTCCTCCACGTGAGGCTGCCGGCCTCGGGCAGGATCGGCTCGATTTTTTCGACCTCGCGCGGCGACGGCTTGTACTCGATGGCGCAATGCTTGCAGAGCTTGCGTATCAGGCGCTGCGCAAGAACGTAGAGCAGCGTTGAACTTATGAGGAACGGAGGCATCCCGAGATTTGCGAGCCGTGTCACGGCCGAGGGCGCGTCGTTCGTGTGCAGCGTGCTCAGCACGAGGTGGCCGGTCATTGCGGCGCGGAGAGCGATCTCGGCGGTCTCTGCGTCGCGCACCTCTCCGACCATTATCACGTCGGGATCCTGCCGCAGTATCGATCGGAGGACCTCGGCGAAGCCAAGGCCCGCCTTGGGATTTATCTGGACCTGGGTTATCTTGGCAGTCTCATACTCGACGGGGTCCTCCACGGTGACAATGTTGACGGTCGGGTTTCTCAATTCGCGAATGATCGAATTCAGGGTCGTGCTCTTGCCCGAGCCCGTGGGACCCGTCACGAGGATCAGGCCCTGCTTGCGCTCGTTGCTTTTGCGCATCTGCTCCAACTGGACGGGATTGAGCCCGAGCTCGTCCAGGGTAACGTGGCTTCCTCTTCTTTCGAGCAGCCTGATGGCGACCTTCTCGCCGTATATCGACGGCAGCGTGGATATGCGGAGGTCGAAATAGCGGGATGCCACCGAGATTCTCACTTTTCCGTCCTGCGGGACCCTGCGCTCGGCTATGTCCATGTCGGCCATGATTTTGATTCGGGATACGACGGCTCGCTGCAATCTCGAGGGAAGGTGATGCTTTTCATAGAGCATTCCGTCGATCCTGTCGCGGACGATCAGCGCGTCGGCCTGCGGCTCGACGTGGATGTCGGTCGCGCGCTCACGGATGGCTTCGTTGATGATGAGGTTGACGATCTTAACGATCGGCGCCTGCTGACTCTGGATTTCCAGGTCGGTGATGCTTTCATCCTGTGCGCTGCCGGCCTCGGCCATTTTTACCACGGTAAACAAGTCATCCAGGTCCGGAAGCGATTCCGAAATCTGCGCTACGGTGTCGGCGCTGTGGTAGGTCCTGATCGCATACTCGATCTGCTGGCGGTCGGCGACGGCCGGCTCGATTTCGCACCCGGTGGTCCGGACGAGATCGTCTATTGCCTGCAGGTTGAGCGGATCGGCCATGGCGACGATGAGCTTGTTATCTTCCTGGATGATGGGCGTGCACCCATATTTCAGGGCCAGTTTTTCGGGGAACTGGCGCACGGCCGCCGCATCGATCTCAGTCGTTTCGAGATCGAAATAAGATATCTCAAGCTGGACCGCGAGCATTCGAAGCAGGTCTTTTTTCTTGACTTGCTCGCTTTCGATCAGGATTGAGCCGAGACGCTTTCTTTTTGAACTCTTCTGGCTGTTCAGAGCCTCGTTAAGCTGCTCTTCCGTGATGAGTTCATATTCGACCAGCAGGTCGCCAAGCCGTTTCCGCATGCTTCGACTCACCTCTCAAATCCGATGAAAACGCACCAAGAACAGATTATTTCGCTTTATTTCGCGCTCCGCCAGGCGCGACGCCGGACCGCCTCCCCGATGACCTTCCGGGACCTTCCAGCGCCCATTCTCGACAGAAAACGGACAATTTAGTGCATCTATAAATGGAGGCCGAATTGGCGAGCCGGTCGAAGCCGCGCCGCTCGCTCCTGCAATCTCAGATTCCAGCTCATAAAAATTTCCCCGGGTTCATCGCTGGCCCGATTAGCTACGGCGGTCCGCAAAGCCTGTCAGACTAACGCTGTACGCCGACACCCCGGATGTCGCCCCGGCGATCGTGTCATCGCGATGCCGGTCTTTTCAGGACGTGCGGCCGGCGGCATGAGGCTCCTCAGGAACTTCAGAGGGTCCGTCGGCTTCCGGGTCGCCTTATATTCGGCCTGTGAAAAGGGCAAGTCCTGTGCCAACGAAAGGGTCTGGGAGGAGCGTCCGCTCGGCCGGGAGCGAGCCTATGTTTTTGAAGGACTTGCTGCGCGTACGGGGCTCGCGATCGGATGCGAGTGGAAAAGAAATTATTTGATGGCGGGGCTACTTATTGCCGGCCAGCAGGCCATTGATGATCTTCCGGAAAAACGCCCTCTTGCGCACCAGCCTGGCGCCGCAGTTGTAGCACAGGAGCGCCTCGGTGGAAACGGGAGCGTTGCAATCACCGCAGTTCATGACGTCGGTCTTCAGCAGGCTGACCAGCTCGGCGAGATCTCTCCTCTGGTGGGCGTCATCGAAATTGAAAAGCACTCCGACACATATTCCGTTGTCTTGCCCGTCGACATCGTCTTCCTCTTTCCGCTTGATCCATTTGATGCGGCCTTCGACAGACACATTGCTGGGGTGCGAGCGACAGAACATCTGGATTTCTATAATTCTGTTAAGGAGAAACAGTTGGCCGCGCGACTCCATGTACAGCTCGGAATCCTCCGGAGATATCTCCATGCAGAGGCCTGCATTGGAAATGTCCAGGAGTTCGGCATAGGCGATGCGAGAGGTCTTCCCATCCCGCTTCTTGGCGAAATAGGACACCTGGACATCTTTTTCGAGAAGCCGTCTCTCGGACGATACTTCAGGGGATAAACGAAGGGCCATTTGGATATTTCTCCCGATTTCGATTATAGTATAGTGCTGATGTTTCCGCCGTCACATTTGGGCAATTGCAATAGGGATGCCAACGGCATAG
>CBDUSG010000313.1:0-4870 GCA_965369575.1 uncultured bacterium
GAGGCCCACGTTGAAAAAGCCGGCGATAAACATGATAGCCTTGATGGTAGTGACTGCGTCTCGCGCCACGAACATAATCGAGGCCAGCAGGCATCCATAGCCCGCCAGCCCGAAAATATAGGCCATTTTCTTTCCCATACGATTGGACAGAAACACCCAGATGGGAGCGGAAACGGTCGCGCCTATGAAAAAAAATCCGAAGAACCATATCGCAAGCGACTCGTCAAGAAACCAGTAGTTGGTTATATAGAGCACCAGAAAACTGACGATGTTGTTGCCCATTTGGGCGGCTGTGCTGGAAAAGATGAAGATGAGATACGGCCTGTTCTTCGCCACCGCCCTGAACGATTCGATTATGCCGACCTGCTTTTGGGGGGCCAGGTTGGGATTCTCGTAGGTGCCGCGCCGCGTTATCTCGGCGAGCACGATCATGATCACGCAGGCGCAAAGGCCGTACACAAAGTGGGCCGTGCGCCTTTGTCCGATGAATAACACCTCCAGCAGCACGAGTGGCAGCATTGCGCCGACCGCGTCGCCCAGCGTGCCGAAGAACTGCTTGAATCCGGAGAGCTTCGTGCGCTCGTCGTAGTCCTGTGTCATTTCGGGCGCGAGCGCGAGGTAGGGGGTCTCGAACACGGTGCGCGATGTGAACATCAGCAGCGTGAATACGAGGATATATGCGAAAAGGCCGGCTTGCGATTCCAGGTCCGGCGGCGAGAAGACCAGGAAAAAGGTGATTCCCAGCGTGATGCTGCCTATCGGAAAGAATGGACGACGACGCCCCCTTCGCCAGCTCGTCTTATCGGAGAAATAGCCCATCATCGGGTCGCTCACGGCGTCCCAGAGCCGTCCGATGAGCATTATGATGCCAAAATAGGCGGCATTGAAACCGAATTCGGTCGTGTAGAAAAAAAGCGCATTGATTCCGAATGCGGTGCCGGTGGCGTTAAGCCCGAACTGCGAAACGCCGTAGCACACGTGAACCGACCGGCTGAGTTTGCCGCCGGATTCAGTAATCCCGTTTTCGTTATCCATTCCCCCCCCAAGTGCAGAAGCAAAACAAATAATTACATTATCGCCGCCGAACGCGGATTCATCCGTCAGGCTAAATCACCCGGATGCAGAAGACAGGGCATTCTTCGGCGCAATATCCGCAGAGAATGCACTTTGACTCGTCGACGACCGACGTTTCATCGACAAGACTGAGCGCCTCCTGCTCGCAGCGCTCGAGGCAGGCTCCGCAGCCCTTGCAGATGTGTGGATAGATGATGAGTTTACGGGAAGCCTGCCGCGCCTCTTCCGCGAGATCGGAGGGGACAGGCTGATCCTCGAAAATGCAGACGTTCATCTCGACCTCGGCGGTTGTCTTCATGCCGACGGCGATCGCGTCGACGCATTCAAGCGATCGAATATGATTGATCGAATCCGCCACGTCGTCGAACAAATGCCCGCCACCCAGCGGTTTCATTGCGTATACGCCTTTGCCCATAGCGCGCAACTCGCGTAAAAGGGGCACGAGTTCCTCGAGAGTTCCGTCATTTACGCCGAGCCCTTTGCGGTTGACACATGGCAGGACAATTTCGAGCTCGGCGTGCTTGAGCGCTGGCCTGAGGCCCTCGAGTGTGTGGGTCGAAAGGCCGATCGAGCGCACGATGCCTTTCCTTTTGTATTCCAGCAGACATTCCAGCGCCTCGCGGCGCCCTGTGAAATCGTCCTCCGAACGGACGAGGTGAAGCAGAAAGATGTCGATATGGCTGAGTCCCATCGCCTCGAGCGCGGCCCGAACGGCGGCTTCCATGTCTTCGCCCGTGCGAGCGTGGGACTTGGTGGCGATTATCGGCTTTCGCTCCCTGTCCCGTATAGCGGCAAAGACGTGCTCATACGTCTGATAGGCCTGTGCCGTATCAACAAAATCGACCCCGAGGTCCAGCGCACGCTCGATGACGCGGCCCGCCTCGACCGCGGGCACGTCGGCCTGCAGACGGCTGACCGTCAGCGTGCCAAAGCACATCTCGGTCACTTTTACTCCGGTGTCGCCAAGAACGACCCGCCTCATTGGTATCTCCCCGCATTTTGCCGTGAAACAAGAGCAAAAAGGACATGCGGCTGCCATAGACTATCCCAAGCCGTGGTTGGCTGTCAACAGGCCGGATGCATGCTCTTGTTCGCGTGCGCGCATATATATGGATTTCGAACAAGACGGATGGTATCATTGTGAGACTTTCTAGAGGCAGACGCTATGGAAAAAGGAGGATGCTTTGGGTATTGAGAAATCGGGGATTGTTTTCGAGTTCGGGCTGGCATCGGATCTATTCTGGGACCCGCTGAGCGAAAACGAAATAAAGGCGGTCGCCGAGCATGGATTTTCCTTTCTCGAGATATGGGGACATTTGCCGTGGTTCGATATTAGCTCAACGTCGATGGCATCGGAAATACGGAAAATGGCAGACTCCCAGGGCCTGCGTGTGCGATCGGTCCATGCGCCCTGCGAGGGCGATTGGGATATCTCGTCTGAGGATGACAAGATACGGCAAAAAAGCATCGAGGATGTAATCGATGCTATTGAGAGGTGCCGCGAGATGGGCGGCGAGCTTGTGGTCGTGCATCCGGGACGCGCGCTGGGTTCTCAAGGTGGCGCGGCCGAGGCCGAGCACGACCGCCGCGTTGCGAAAAGCATCGAGAGTTTCGCAGACATTGTCAGAGCGGCCCGGGACAATGGAATATTCGTAGCAGTCGAGAACCAGTGGTCGAATGAAATCGGGGGCACGGAGACACATTTCATGAGACTGCTCGATACGCTCGATCCGGATGTGGCGGGCATATGCTTCGACTCCAGCCATGCCAATATCACGCCCGGTTCCCTCGATATGATAGAACGTATAGCGCATCCGATTATTACAACTCATCTGTCGGACAATCGCGGCAAGTACGACGAGCACAGGCCCCCGTTTACGGGCGCCATCGACTGGCGCGAAACGCTTAACCTGTTGCTACAAAAAGGGTTTCGTGGGCCGTGGCTGATGGAGGTGACCAATGGCGGCCACGACCCGATGGGTGTGCTCGCGCGGATGCGGCAATCCATAGCGCAGATGACGACCGTCCTCGAAGATCTTTCTAGCCGCAGGTGATTTCCCTTGCTATAGTTAATGAGTCGGCTCGGAGATTTAATGATGAAGCGGAGCCGACGCGATTATTCGGGGATTATCCCCGATCCGATGATTAAATCCGCCTGTCCCCCCGCGGTCCGGCCTCCTTTTCGGAGCGAAAATGTGTTCCGATTCAGAGACGCTACGGGTACGACGACCGCCGCATGGAGGAGGTAGGAACCACGTGGTAGAGCCGATTCGAGTATTAATAGTCGAGGACTCCGAAGACGATGTCCTGCTGATCATCAGGCAGCTCAGGCGCGACGGCTACGAGCCGACGTGGGAGCGGGTAGACACGGCCGCCGCCATGAAGGCCGCCCTCGGTCAGAAGACATGGGACGTCATCATATCCGACCACTCGATGCCGCGTTTCAGTGCGCCGGCCGCGCTCGCACTGACAAAACAGAAAGGGCTGGACCTGCCGTTCATCATCGTCTCGGGAATTATCGGTGAGGAGATAGCCGTCGCGGCGATGCGGGCGGGCGCGAACGACTATATCAAAAAGGATAATCTCTCGCGGCTTGTACCGGCGATCGAGCGGGAATTGCGCGAGGTCGAGGCGCGGCGCGAGCACAGGCGGGTAGAGGAGGCGCTGCTCGAGTCACTGCAGACGTCGATGGAAACCGTGCAGGCGATTCCATCGGGACTGTTTACCTACCAGCATAAGTCACCCGGCAGGCTTGTTCTCGTATCTGCAAATCCTGAGGCGGAGCGGCTGACGGAGATTAGGATCGAAGAGTTGCTTGGGAAAGATTTCGATGAGGTTTGGCCTGATGCGAGCAGGCGTGGAATTACGAAATCTTTCCTCAACGTGATGGAGACGGGGGAGGTCTTCGAGTCCGAAGAACTTTTCTACAAGGACGAGCGGCTCGAAGGCGCCTTCAGGGTTCGCGCATTTCCTATGGCGGGAGATCGGCTCGGCGTGGCGTTCGAGAATGTGACCGAGCGCAAACGGGCCGAGGAGGCTCTTTCGTGGGAATCGCGGGTAAACGCGGGAATGGCCGAGCTTTCGAAAGCGCTGCTGGAGTCGGCATCGATCGAGGACATTTCCGATATGCTGCTCGAGTGTGCGAAAGACCTCACAGGCAGCGCGTTCGGCTACGTCGGCTACATCGATCCGCAGACTGGACACCTCGTTAGCACAACCATGACCAGGGACATCTGGGACATTTGCCAGGTTCCGAACAAGGACATCGTTTTTGAGAAGTTCGGCGGACTGTGGGGATGGGTGCTGAAAAACCGAACGCCTCTGATGACGAATACTCCGTCCGAGGACCCCAGATCGTCGGGAACACCGGAGGGGCATATACCTATCCATCGTTTTCTTTCCGTGCCTGCGATGATCGGCGATGCGCTCGTCGGACAAGTGGCGCTGTCCAACTCGGACCGCGACTATACCGATCGGGACCTCGAGCTGACCGAACGCCTTGCGGCGCTCTATGCTATTGCAGTCCACCATCGGCGGGCGGAGGAAGAGCTTGAAAAAAGCACTCATGACTTGGGAGAACGCGTCAAACAGCTGAACTGCCTTTATGGGATTGCCAAGCTCGTAGAAAAACCCGGAATATCGCTGGAGGAAATGCTCCAGGGAACGGTCGACCTCATCCCAACTTCCTGGCAATATCCGGAGATAACGTGCGCGCGAATCATCCTTGAGGATCGGGAATTTAAGACAGAGGGCTGCGTCGAAACCGCCTGGAAGCAGGCCGGCGACATTGTTGTGG
>CBDUSG010000314.1:0-4869 GCA_965369575.1 uncultured bacterium
GCTTTTCACGCTTCCCTACAACGAACTGGAGCGCCTCATGATCGAGTGGCCCCAGGAGTTTGACATTCCCGTCTTCCATATCGGGGAGATGGACAAGGCGTTGGAAGGGATACATCTCCTGGCCGAGGACGGCTCGGAGAGGCCCCTCGATTTGCGATCGTTCGAGCATTTCGGAAAAGGCTGAGCCTGCCCACCATGAAGGACCTCCTCATCAGACTGTCCTCTTCGATTCGAGATTCCGTCCGCCCTTTGGCGCTATCCGCCAAGGGCGGCGAGGTCGTCGGACGCGCTCACAGCGGCGACGCAACTTTCAGGATAGATGAGATCGCCGAGAAGCATCTGGCCGATTTCGTTAAAAAGGCCAAAGAACCGATGGCGTGTTTCTCGGAGGATAAGGGTTTGGTTTTGCCGGAGGCGGGCGAGCCGGAGTGGCTGCTCGTGGTCGATCCCATCGACGGCAGCCGCAACGCAAAGAGCGGCTTCGAGGCCTGCATGGTCTCGGTCGCGCTGGCAAAATTTTCGCAGAAACCCACCCTCGCCGACGTTACGCACGGCCTGCTCCACGAGATAGTGGGCGACCGCGTTTTCTATGCCGAGAAAAACGGTCCGGCCGAGATAACCACCGGCGAAGGCGGCGCGGCGCCCGCGCTCTCGACGACCGACGACCTGCGTGCGCTCAGATGGAGCCTGACGATGCCCGGCAGACCGGCCTCGCTGGTGTTCGGCGTGATGGCCGATCTTGTCGACATGTCCTCGGTGAGGGGCGGTTTTTTTTCCTGCAACAGCACCTGCTATTCGATCACCCGCATATTGACCGGCCAGCTCGACGCCTACGTCGACGTCGCCAACCGGGTCCTGCGCGACCTGCCTTCATCCGAGACCGTGTTTCGCAGGATCGCCTACGGGCGACTGACCGGCTTCAGCTCGTACGACATAGCCGCCGCACACCTGGTGGCCCGGCGCGCAGGCGTCATCATTACCGACGCATACGGCGAGTCGCTCGACGACATGCTGCTCCTGGATACTTCGCCGGACAACCTGCGCTCATGCGTGGCCGCTTCGAGCGAGTCGCTGCACGCGAAGCTGCTGGAATATATCGAGGAGCACATGAAGGCTTTCGAGCCTCCAGGAGGCTGACGCGGGCATGCGCGCCGAGACAGCAAAATTCCTGATGCTCGTGGGCGGGATACTGTTCGCCGTCGGGCTCATGGTTTTCTTGCTTCCCGAAATTCCGTGGCTTGGCCGCCTGCCGGGCGACATCGACATCAAGGGCAAGAACTTTCGCATCTACTTCCCGATCGTCACGTGCGTTATCCTCAGCATTCTTCTCACAATCCTGCTCAACTTATTCAACATCTTCAGGAGATGATCCTATGCGGCCAAAGTGTCCGGACCGCCTGAATCGCCGCTCCAGTCGGGCGCGGAAAGCGACTATCCGGGGGCGCTCAGGTCCGCATGACTTTGGGAAGAGCTTTTCGCAGCCGTAAAGCAAAGCTGTATAATCTTACAGAGGAAGCTCTTCGAGCTTTTCGTTGAGGACGCATATATGCAAGGCGAAGAGCCGGAAAAAGAAATACAATTTCTTGCCGGCCGCAAAGCGGGCTTTCGCTTCGAGTGTGCGGCCTGCGGGCGATGCTGCGTCGAGTACACGATCCTGCTGACGCCGTATGACATCATCCGGCTGAAGCGTGCGACGGGCGGCGGCACGCGTGAGCTTATTCGCGAGGGAACCTTTCGCATCGTTCGCATGCCGTTCAAGAAGGCATTCGGTTTCGGGCCGGTGGCCAACATGTTCGAGATGCTCGGCGTGTCTCAGAGCGACACGGTCCCGGTCGCATTGCTAAGGTTCCGGGGCGATCCCTGGGACGAAATAGCGTGCGGGTTCCTTTCCCGGCCCAAGGACGGCAAGCGTCTGTGCGCGATCTACGAGCACCGGCCCGGCATGTGCCGCCTGCACCCGCTGGGATGCACGACCGTCGGCGGCAGGCGAAGATGGTTTTACCGCAAGCCTCTGTGCACGGCAGGTGAGGGCGCGCCGCAGACGGTCGACGGCTGGCTGAAAGCGTCGCGCATGAATCCGTTCCTCACGGCCAACGCCCGGTACCTGGGTTGGATGCGCGAGCTGCTGGAGGATTGCGAAGGCCTCGACAAAATCACCGAGTACCAATGGCAGGAACTCGAAGAAATCCTGTACAATTTCGATTCGGTCGCGCCGGCCGGCCGGAGGATCAACATGGATATCATTGAGGAAATGTTTACAGATTGGCTCTCGCGGACGAGATCGGAAAACGAGTGAGGAGGCCGAAATGCTTTTGGGCGTGATTGCCGACACGCACGATAACATGAACATGCTGAAAAAAGCGGTTGACCTGTTCAATGAGCGCGAAGTCGAGCTGGTGCTGCACGCCGGCGACTACATAGCGCCGTTTACCGCGCGCGAGTTCCGGCGTCTCGGTTGCCGGCTGGTCGGTGTGTTCGGAAATAATGACGGCGAGAAATTCGGGCTCGCCAGGCAATTCGAGGGCTTCGGTGAGCTGCACGAAGGCGTGCATCAGCTCGAGACCGGCGGAAAGAAGATAGCGATCACACATTACCCCGAGATCGCCCACACACTCGCCGGCTCGGGCGCCTACGACGTCATCGTCTACGGTCACACGCACCGGGCCGACATTCGCGACGGGCGGTCGCTGCTCGTTAATCCCGGCGAATGCGGCGGCTGGCTCGAGGGAGAGAGCACGGTGGCGGTGCTCGACCTCGCCGCCATGAGCGCCCAGCTTGTGAAGCTCTGAGGCATGCCGCGGCGGCGGGCCGTTTTCGGCGGGAAGCGCCATTTTCTAATTAAACGCTTGTCAATATCCTCCAAATAGGGGATATCCGCCCCTGAAATAAGGTTTTTCGAATCCGAATATCGGACTTTCCCCGATTGAATCCAAATCCTTGTCTGTGCGATCATAAATCTATAAAGGCGACCTGGGCGCAGGCCGACTTATCGACGCCACTTCTGCCGTAGGTACCTGTTTCGTCCCCGACTCATCAACTGCAGACGGATGGTATCTTATTTGGAACCGGCGCATCGCCTTCAGGAGGGAGAGAAGCAGAGATGACCAAACCGCTTCGGGCGCTGATCGTGGAGGATTCGGAAGACGACGCCCTGTTGATCGTAAACGAACTGAAACGCGGCGGCTACGACATCTACTACGAGCGCGTCGCCACCGCCGAAGCCTTTTCTTCGGCACTCAGCCGGAAAAGCTGGGATGCCGTCCTTGCCGACCACGGTATGTCCCATTTCAGCGCGCGGGCCGCTTTGTCGCTGCTGAGCCGCAGTGGGCTGGACCTGCCTTTTATCATTGTATCGGGCACGCTCGGCGATGAAAACGCCGTCAAGGCGATGAAAGCGGGCGCGCACGACTACATCACGAAAGGCAGCCTCGCGCGGCTTGTGCCCGCCGTCGAGCGCGAGATACAGGAGGCCGAGAGCAGGCGCGAGCGCAAAACGGCCGAAGACGAGCTTATGAAACATCGGGAGCGCCTGGAGGACCTTGTCAAGGAGCGCACGGCCGAACTCGCAATAGCAAACCAATGGCTGCAGAACGACATCGCCGAGCGCAAAAGGGCGGAACGAGAAATCCTGGATCACCAGGAACGCCTGCGCTCGCTGGCGTCGGCGTCCTCACTCGCCGAAGAGCGAGAGCGAAAGCGCATCTCCACCGAGTTGCACGACCGCATCGGCCAGCCGCTGCTGGCAACGAAGATGATGCTCGGATCGCTGCGCGAATCGATATCCCGCCCACAGCTCGCAGGCTCTCTCGACGAAATAGAGAAGCTGATTAGTCGGACCATCGAGGACGTGCGGTCGCTCAGCTTCGAGCTGAGCCTTCCGATACTCTACATGTTCGGTTTCGAGGCCGCGGTCGAATGGCTCATCGAACAGAGCCGAAAACGGTACGCCACGGCTTTCGCATTTGAAAAAGACGATGAGCCGAAACCGCTCGACGACGATCTCGGCGTGTTCCTGTTCCAGGCCGTTCGCGAACTGCTTGGCAACATCGGCGAACACGCGGAGGCGCAGCAGGCAAAAGTAGCCATAGGCCGGGGCGACGGAACCATAATCGTCGACGTCGAGGACGACGGCATCGGATTCGATGTTTCCAGAATCGATTCGCGTCGGGGTCCCGAGGCCGGATTCGGCCTTTTCAGCATCCGCGAGCGGCTGCTTCACTTCGGCGGCAGCTTCGACGTCATCTCCGATCCCGAGCGGGGGACCCGCGTCGTTCTCGAGGCGCCGCTAAAGGCGCATTCGGAGGCTGTAATTAAAGAATCGGCGCCCGCATAAGGGCATTTCAGAGCTATTTTGCGGCAATTTCAGGATTTACGAGGCCCAAAATCAGTGTTTTCCCGATTGTTGTCGCCTGCGTTCATGGTGTAAAATACATCATATATGGGCCGGAATTATCCCGAAAATCAGCGAATTTTGGAGTCAGCAGCGCAGCTCCACCCTTCCAAGGTCAGGCGGCTGAGAGAGGAATTCGACGGACCATGTTACCACGGGAAAGGCGCAAATATCCTCGACGAAAGACCAATATTTTCGCTTTGGTGCGACTTTTGCCCCAAAATGGAGAGGCACGCCCGCTTGTGATCGGATATGCACGCGATCTTTCGAGCCGAGGCCTGTTTTTCTACACGAGAGGCAGATTAGCGGCGGGAAACCGCATATCCCTGACGATTTTCCCCAGTGTCGACTGGATCGGGGAGCACTCACCCCCCAGGCTCGAGGTCGAGGGAAAAGTCCTCAGGTCCGAGCCGACCCGCCGGCCGTCTCCCGATGGAGAGATGTGTGGTGTGGCGGTCGAGTTCTCGAAAAAGCCTGTT
>CBDUSG010000315.1:0-4867 GCA_965369575.1 uncultured bacterium
TGCCAGCGTAGGGAAGCGGAGAAAAGCCGATCCATCTTGCGATCTGTTTAGTTTGAAGATGGTTCTCAATTGCCGCGTTTCCTGCCGGGAGTGCGGTGATTTTTTTTGGGAGAAACAGGAGAATTGCTGCGTATACAGCTCAACGGAGAGCCGTACGAGGCCCCTGCGGCCATCACGGTTGCCGAACTGCTGGAGAGACTCGGCATGGAGCAGCCGCGCGTTGCCGTCGAGCTTAACCTTGATATTCTCTCGAAGGACCAATACGCCGGCACACGGCTCAAGACGGGTGACCGGGTCGAGGTAGTCCATTTCGTCGGCGGGGGAGGGAGCGGGGAGGGGGTCAGACCCCCCCGCATGAGACCCGCATAATAACAGGGAGAAACGAACATGGCGGACGAACTTGTGATCGCAGGCCGAAAATTCGGTTCCCGGCTGCTCATCGGGACGGGAAAATATTCGACTTTCGAGCAGATGCGCGAGGCGCTCGACAGGTCGGGCGCAGAGATAGTCACCGTAGCCGTGCGCCGGATCAACATCTCCGACAAGAGCAAAGAATCGCTGCTGGACCATATAGATACGGACAGATACACGTTGCTGCCGAACACGGCGGGCTGTTACACGGCCGAGGACGCCATCCGGGCCGCCCGCCTGGGAAGGGAGGCGGGCCTGTCAGAGCTCGTCAAGCTCGAGGTCATCGGAGACGAAAAGACCCTGTTCCCCGACAATGAGGGACTTATCGAGGCCGCAAAGGTACTGATAAAAGAAGGCTTCGTGGTTCTGCCGTACACAAACGACGACCCGATCGTATGCAAGAGGCTCGAGGACATCGGCTGCGCTGCCGTGATGCCGCTCGCCGCCCCGATCGGCTCGGGCCTCGGCGTGAGAAACCCATACAATATACGGATCATCGTCGAGGGCGCAAATGTGCCCGTCATCGTCGACGCGGGCGTGGGCACCGCCTCCGATGCCGCAATCGCGATGGAACTCGGTGTCGACGGCGTTTTGATGAACACCGGCATTGCGGGCGCGAGGGACCCTGTCATGATGGCCGAGGCAATGCGCGCCGGCGTCGAAGCCGGACGCAAGGCGTTCCTCGCCGGCCGAATACCGAAGAAGCTGTACGCGACCGCGAGCAGTCCGCTGGAGGGATCCATTGCCGCCGGTTGATTTTGACCTTTACCTTATCACCGACCGTAGCCAATGCGGCGGAGAAGACGTGATCTCGAGCGTGGAAAGCGCGTTGCGCGGAGGAGTGCGAGCGGTCCAATTGCGTGACAAGGACCTGCCGACGCTCGAGCGATACGAACTCGGGGTCAGATTACGCGAGATTACGGCGAGTTTCGGGGCGAAACTCCTGGTCAATGGCGACGCCGCGCTGGCGCAGGCAATCGGGGCCGACGGCGTGCATCTGCCGCAGGACGGGCTGCCCGCCGGCGTCTGTCGCAGGCTGCTCGGGACGAAAATGCTCATCGGGGTTTCCACTCACAGTCCGGCAGAGGCGACCGAGGCTGAAGCCGAAGGAGCCGACTTTATCACCCTCGGCCCGATCTACCCGACGCCGTCAAAGGCCATGTACGGCCCCGCCTTGGGCCCGGATTCGCTGAGGGCGGTATGCGCGGCCGTTGGCTTGCCGGTGTTTGCGCTCGGAGGAGTCGGCCCGGAACGCATCGAGGAAGTCATCTTTGCCGGGGCTTCGGGTACGGCCATGATTTCGGCCATTCTCGCCGCCGACGACCCGGAGTCGGCCGCGGAAGAAATCCTGAAGGGGCTTCGGCGGGCCCGCCAGACAGCAGACCTGCCCGGAAAGAAAGGTTGATTCGAATGACCCAGCTTTTGAAGGCGAAGCAGGGCGTCACGACGCCCGAGATGGAGCAAGTCGCCCGTGACGAGAACCGATCTCCGGAATATATCAGGGATGGAATCGCCGAGGGCTCTATCATAATCACGCGAAACGTCGGGCATACGAATGCCCGGCCGCTGGCGATCGGCAAGGGGCTGAGCGTAAAAGTCAACGCCAACATCGGTACTTCGGGCGATCATATCGATCTTGACGAGGAACTCAAAAAGCTGGACGTCGCGATCGCGGCCGGCGCAGACACGGTGATGGACCTGAGCATCGGCGGCCCGGTGGACAAGGTGCGCGAGGAGGTGCTTGCGCGCTCGACGGTCCCGATCGGGACCGTCCCAATATATCAGGCCGCACTTGATGCCCGAAAACGGGGCAAGTCGTTCGTTGAACTCGATGCGGACGAGATGTTTGAAGCAGTCGAGAAACACGCCGCCGACGGTGTGGACTTTCTCACCGTTCATTGCACGGTAACGCAGGAGTCGGTGGCCCGGCTGAAAAAGCACACGCGTATACTCGACATAGTCAGCCGCGGCGGAGCGTTGATACTCGAGTGGATGGCATACAACAAGACGGAAAATCCTCTTTATGCGCATTTCGACAGGCTGCTTGCCATTGCCCGTGAGTGCGATATGGCGCTCAGCCTGGGCGACGGCATGCGTCCGGGATGCCTGGCCGACGCGACCGACCGCGGGCAGATTCAGGAACTCATCCTGCAGGGCGAACTCGTCGAGCGATGCCGAGAAGCGGGCGTGCAGGTCATGTGCGAGGGGCCGGGCCACGTGCCGCTCGATCAGATCGCGGCCAACATGATCCTCCAAAAAAGGCTTTGCGACGGGGCTCCGTTCTATGTGCTCGGCCCGCTGGTCACCGATATCGCTCCCGGCTATGACCACATCACAGGCGCTATCGGCGGCGCGGTCGCGGCTCTGGCCGGCGCGGACTATCTGTGCTACGTCACTCCGTCGGAGCACCTTCGGCTGCCCACCGTCGAGGATGTGAAAGAGGGCGTCATCGCATCGCGCATTGCGGCTCATGCGGCCGACGTCGCGCGCGGAGTTGCCGGCGCGATCGAGCGCGACGATGCCATGGCCCGCTGCCGAAAACAGCTCGACTGGGAGGGACAGATAGCGCTCGCGCTGGATCCGGAAAGGGCGCGCGCGCTGCGCGAGAGCAGCCGGCCGCAGGACAGCGAAGTCTGCTCGATGTGCGGCGAGTTTTGTGCCATCAAGGTAACGCGCGAGGCCACGGCAACATGAGGAGCGCCCATTGAAGCTGCCGCGTTTTTCCAATGGGGCTCTGCTCTGCCTGATCGTATTTATGGCGCTCGCGGTGCGCCTGGCTTATTACACCGGCCCCATCGGAAGCGATGACACCTGGTATTATCTGGGCGCCTACGAGATCTACGACGGAAGCTACGAACCCACCAACAACTACTGGAAAACCCGCTATGGCATGCTCCTGCCGATTGCCGCCTCTTACGAGATTTTCGGGACGAACGAGTTTGCCGCGGCCTTGTGGCCGATGCTGTGCTCGATAGGCGCGGTGGCGCTGTGTTATTTTTTGGGCAAGCAGGAACTGGACGCCAAGACGGGGTTGCTTGCCGGGACGCTGCTGGCGTTCTATCCCCTGGACGTGCATTACGCCGGGCTGATACTGCCCGATGTCCCACTATCGTTTTTGATAGCCGCTTCGGTGTTCGCCTTCCTGCGGGCAGGCCGGAGTGAGAAGCATGCGCCGGCCCTCTATTTTGTTTCCGGCCTGCTGATGGCGGTCGCCTATTCCTGCCGGTCGATGACGGTTATAGTGCTTCCGTTTCTGGCCCTGTATATTGCATTGTTCGAGAAAAAGGTCAGACCCGCTCACCTGCTCTTTGCTGCGGGCTTCCTTGCGCTCATCTCAGTCGAGAGCCTGTACTATACCCTCGAAGGATTGGGTCCGCTGCACAACTTTCGTATCAACGCGAGCGCGACGATCGCGGTGAACGCCTCCGGCGAATCCTCGACCAGCCAGGCGTATTATCCAGCAGCCGTTTTTGCCGAGGAGAGCAGGAGCGTTTTCGGCCCATATTTTTTCCTGTTTCTACCCGCGATGGTTTTCAGTGCGATCAAGCGAGAGCGGGGGGCGCTGATTTTCCTCGCCTGGGCGGGAATCATACTCGGGGTGTTGCAATTCGGCTATGTAAGCCTGTTCCCTCCGCTTCCCATCATCAAGGTACGCAAGTTCCTGAACTTTGCCACGGTTCCGCTGGTCATGGTTTCGGCTCATGCGCTCATGCGGCTCAGGGCACGGTACCGCTGGGCGGCGGTCGCGGCACTGGTAGCCGTTTCGATGTATCTCATCAGGGGACACTCATATCTTGCCAACTCGACTCCGGAGGCGTGGGGCGGAAACATGCGGCAAGTTGGAGAGTACCTCCAGACGCTGCCTCCGAAAACGATCTACGCCGATGGACGGACGAGCGGCATGCTGAGACTGGTTACGAATTTCGAGATCGAGGCCGACCGATTCATCGATCTGTACGACGTTTCCTCACCACACGAACTCGAGAACTGCTATGTCGTCATAAACAAGTTCTACGCGAAATTCGATCAATCGAATCCGTATGCCGAGGTCCCGAGGTTTGCCGCCACATATCCGATGGGGATACCGCCGACGTGGAAGGCGCGCGACTTCTGGCAGTCCGCCGTGCTGGATGTTCCATAGGGGCGTTTGAAGGACATGGCCGGGAAGATAACCGAAATAAAGCGTCACATAAACAAGCCGACCGAGCGCTATGAGTGCGATCTTGTGCAGCGCGCGCCGGGGCGCCTTGTCCTGCGCTATATAAGCGACCGCGAATTTGAGAGCGAGCGGCTCGGAATCGTGTTTCCGCCGGGATGCATAACTATCGCCCTGTACTGGGAGGCGCGCCCCTATGTATTCTGGGGAATATTCTCGCCTGATGAAGAGCTTCTGGGCTACCTTGTGCACATCTGCAGGGAAGTAATCATATCCGACGACTCGGTGAGCTATCTCGAC
>CBDUSG010000316.1:0-4854 GCA_965369575.1 uncultured bacterium
CGTGCCCGAACCGCGACGGAAAGGTCGGCACCGGCGGCTGCTCGTACTGCAACAACGCGGGTTTCAGCGCCAACAGCCGCCGCGAGCCCGCGCCCATCGAGGAGCAGGTCGAACGGGGCATGGCCTTCATGCGCGAACGCTATAAGGCCGAGAAGTTCATCGCCTATTTCCAGGCATATACGAACACGTACGCCCCCGTCGAGACGCTGAAAAGATACTACGACACCGCGCTCGAGTTCGAGGATATCGTGGCGCTGTCGGTCGGCACGCGTCCCGACTGCGTGCCCGAGCCGGTGCTCGATCTGATCGCGAGCTACCGTGACGCCCGCGAGGTGTGGGTCGAATATGGGCTGCAGTCGATCCACGACACAACACTCTGCCGCGTGAACCGCGGGCATGATTACGGCGCGTTCGTGGATGCGCTCGAAAGGACCAGGCGGCGGGGATTAAAAGTTTGCGTGCACGTGATACTGGGGCTGCCGGGGGAATCGCACGACGACATGATGGCCACCGCGCGCGCGGTCGCCGGCATGGGCATAGACAGCCTCAAGATTCACCTGATGCACGTGCTCAAAGACACGCCGCTCGAGGAAGACCTCGCCGAGGGAACCTTCAGGCCCCTGGAATTCGATGAGTACGTCGGGCTCGTCTGCGATTTCCTAGAATACATCCCGCCCGACGTATCGATTCAGCGCCTCACCGCCGACGGCCCGCGCGAGATTCTGCTTGCGCCCCGGTGGGCCACGCAGAAGCGCAAGACCATCGCCGCGATCGAGGCCGAGTTCGACCGCCGCAGCTCTCACCAGGGCTCGAGGCTGGAATAGCCGCCGAGTCTAAGGCGCGTCTCGCATCGCTTGATCTCTTTGTCCGCTCCGGCCGTTTTTCTCTCCTACCCATGACCGCCACGCCCAGTGTCGTGTCGCCCGGGGCTGCCGTCACTCCCGCCATTCGGGGCGGCGCTCTACGTGGCCGTCCGCATACAGGATGAGCGTGTACCCCGGCGGGGCGGGATGGAGGCCGGGCGCCTCGATGGCGACGGCCCCTTCTCCCACGTTGGGGTTGTCTATGAAGGCTTCGGGACCATACTCGTAGTCCGACTCAAAATCCTCAAACTTACCGCCTCTCACCGGGCAGACGAAGGTCTTCTTATCTTCTACATAGTCGGGATAAAGATCGGCCAGACTATCGGGAAGCTTTGCCTCGTGCTCGTCGGCGTAACGGCGCAGCGCCACGCCTATGCGGGCAAGGTTGTCAATGCAAATCCTGTCTTTTTCCTGCAATCCTACTACGGTCCTGTTTTTGGCTTCGAGCATGCGGGTGGCCGCAAAGACAATGGAAACGCACACTGCGGCAATGAGGGTAACCACAATGATCCTGTCCCTGCTCATTGTTCTTGTCCCTTCCTCCGGCGCCTTTGCCGGGGCGCGATTCGCTCTTACTGTTCGGGGATACCTCGGGCGGTGAAGACTCATAAAAGACGGTCGACACCGCCCCTGCTCTTTCTAATCGTTCATCATCTTTATGTGGCGGTCGAGGTAGAGTATGTAGTGGAACTCGATTGGGGCCAAATGGTTGCCCTGGTTCTCGATGATCATTTTCTCCTGGTCGCGATTCGGGGAGTCCAGCCGGAAGCCGGGAATGTATTCGTAGTCGGCGTCGAAATCGCGGAACGCGCCTCCGCGCGCCGGGCAGACAAAGATGTTCTTGTCGTCGATGTAGTCGGGATACAACTCACTCAGGCTGTAGGGAAGCTCTTCGTTGTTGTCCCTCGCGAACCTGTGGAGCGCAGAACCTATCAGCCTGATACGCGACGAGCATTTCTCGTTGTTCTGAGCGACCTCGTTTTCCTCGGTGATCTGGTTCGCTTCTTCTTCTGTGATCTTGATGGTCGAGAATTCTTTCGTTGCGCCCGTATCCGCATCGTGTGTCGTGATGAGCGCGGTCTCCTCATCGATCTGCGTGAGCACACCCCAACTCGGTTCATTGAACGAGCTGACGAAATATATCTTGTCGCCCAATATTATGCCGAGATGGATCGTGTGCATGTCCGGCATCACATAGGCCTTTATCGCCCCTTTGCCCTGCTCGACTTTGGCCGCGTAGGTATTGTTGTCGGTGTAGCCGAACTTGTAGTATCCCGACACGTCGGCCGGCAGCGGCATCGCGCCGGCCGGAACGGCGCAGAATGCGAAAAGCGCGAGCGCCGTGGCCGCAATGATCAAATTCTTTCTCATCTTAATCCCCTCCTTTGTAAACGTTGCCCGCAAGCATATCTTGCAGGAGTTCATCCTTATTCTTTTCCCACCATCTCGTCCATTTCTTTGAGTCCCAGCCGTATTTCCTGCCCGTAAGCTCCTCGAGCATCTTGCCGTAGCGGTAGTTGGTGGCAGGCCACCGTCCTTTCGTCAATTCTATCAACGCCGGTACCGCCACGTATTCACCGGCTCTGGCGAGCCTGATCACGGTGTTGCGATCGGCCGAGTTCTTAACCAGCCGCAGTCGCTGTGTCCGCTTTTCTACATACTCCCTCAGGAATGGGATTCCCGTAAGGTCTCCCAGCTCGGCCAGCGCGAGAGCGGCCTCGAGTTTCACGCCGCGTACGCGCTCGTCATCGGCGAACATATCTCTGAGGGCGGCTGTGGCCCTGGGCCCTCCGATATTTCTCAAGGCGTATATTCTGGTAAGACGCATTTGGCCCACGTCGCCCCGAATATTCATGAGCAACTCAACCGAGTCCTTGCACTGCAGATTTCCGAGCGAATAGATCGCCCTTTCGACAACACGCGTGTCGTCGCTCGTCAGGACACTAATCAGCGCGTCACAGGCGGGCGCGCTCTTCATCATTCCCAGATGAGCGGTGACGGTTTGGCGCGTGCTTCTTATCGGACTTTCGAGCATCATGCGCACGATTTCCTCCTGCGCCTCCGTATAGTCCAGGCGGCAAAGCTGATATGCCGCGGCCGTGTGCACGAGCGGATTCGGGTCGTTCAAGGCCTCCATCAGATATGGTCCCGCGTCTTTTTCCATGATCGCGCCCAGCGCGTGAACGGCTCGCGACCTGACGCTGCTATTTGAGTCATCCAGCGATTTGATGATTTCGGGCGCGCCGCCCTCGCATTTCAGGATATGCATAAACAGGAGCGCGCTGTGCTTGACCTCGTCGCTCGGGTCCTTCAGCAGGGGAAGCACGGCAGAAGTCGCCTCCTTCGCCTCGCGACTGGTGAGAACTCTCACGGCTTCGTTGCGGATTGTCGCCTCCGGACTTTCCAGTTGCATCGCCAACTCGCCGTTGAGGCGCGGATTATGCGAGGTGATGAGAAACTGCCGAAGCATCGCACGGTCGCTCTGGTCATGCCTGGATATGTTTTCAAGGATTTCGGGTAATGGTTGTCTGACCAGCTGTATGAGGTCGAGATCGCCCGAGGTCGCTATTCCGGCGGCCAGCCAGAAGGTCGTCGAGACCGACCTGACAAAAGTGAAGAAGATCAGGATGCCGACAACCATCAGGTGCTTCCAACTGCATGTGAACGCCAGGCGGCTGCCGAACAGGATTGCGCCGACGGCAAGAACGATGAGAGAAAGAGTCGCGTAGAAAATGGAATACTCGAGCCACATCTCATCGAACGATTCGCGCCACCACCACGCGTACTTGAAGAATCTCGTGCTGTTTAGAATGAAAAGCGTCATATACACCAGCGCCACTGCTGCGACGTACGCCTTGGGAGATGTATCGGAAAAACAGGAAACGAGGAAAGAGACCGTCAGCGAAAATGTGAGAAAACAAAGAAGGATGCTTACTCCTTTCGCCGCATCGTAGAGTTCGATGTTGTGTGTGGGCCTGAGAAACAGGAAAGCAACCATCAGCGCAAGCAACAACAAGACGATCGACGTCCATCTCACTATGTACTTGGCGAAGAAAATCTTCGAAAGCCCCACGGGCCGCGCGAGCAGAACGTCGAGCGTGTCGTTTTCGCGTTCTCCGGCAAATGCGGTGGCGCCCAGGAAAGGAATGAAAAATACGAGAGTGAGCGAGGCGACAACCCAGAATTGAAATTCAAAGAATTCAATTCGCCACCTGTCCCATTTGAAATGTGAAATGACGCATACGGCCACAGCCGACAGCAGGATCAGCGGCAGCGTCTCGCGCCACTCTTTCCAGAAGATCATTTCAGAATTCCCTCACCCTGAACAAGACCTGGCTCGCCGCGAAAATGCCGACGGATATAAGCAGCAGGATGTAGACATAAGGATCGACTCTCTCCATATTGTAGGTTTTACTCAGCACCGTTCCTCCGATCGAGGTGAAATAGGCGACAAGGAACGCAATCGCGGCGAGTGCGGAATGCGTCGGCTTCTTGAACAAGATCGAAAAGAAAAATGAGCTGGAAAAAACGAGCAGAATGCTTAAGGCCCCGATCAGGATATACTTCTGCATGAAATACGGCGGCACCCACATCCACCCCTTCAGATCGTTCCAGTCAATCAAACAGAGAACGGGGACGACAAACACGAGCATCGATTCGACTGCTCTCACGACGTATTTGGCCGTGAGGAGCCTGCTTTTCCTCGCCGGTTTGGAAAGGAGAAACGGCATTGTGTCGGCGCCTATCTCCGAGGAGATGGCGCTCGAGCCGAGGGCAAGCGCCGTGGCCGTCCCGAAAAACATCACGAAGATTCCCAGCCAATAGGAATCCGACTCCTGCCGCCGCTCCGGCAGGCTGAAGTAAAGTCCGCTGACGAAGATGAGCGCGGTCAGAAAACCGAATCTGGTCTCGCGCCATTCTTTCCACCAGATCATGATCGTCCCCTAGTACTCTGTCAATGTTGAAATGATGGATACAGTTTTTTCAGTTT
>CBDUSG010000317.1:0-4853 GCA_965369575.1 uncultured bacterium
AGTGGAGATGGTGATGCCCGGCGACAACGTGACGATCTCGGTCGAGCTGATAACGTCGATAGCGATGGAAAAAGAGCTTCGCTTCGCCATCCGCGAGGGCGGCCGCACGGTAGGTGCCGGCGTCGTCTCCGACATCGTCAAATAGAAATGAGGGAAAAGAAAACGATATGCCGGACAGCCAGAAAATAAGAGTGAGGCTCAAGGCCTACGACCACAGGCTGCTCGACAAGTCCACGATCGAGATAGTGGAAACATGCAAGAGAACGGGGGCCAAAGTGTCGGGTCCGGTTCCGCTGCCGACCGCTCGAACGATATACACCGTTCTTCGATCGCCACACGTGGACAAAAAGTCGCGCGAACAGTTCGAGATACGCACGCACAAGCGTCTCATCGACATTATCGAGCCGACGCCCCAAACGGTCGACGCCCTGATGAAGCTCGACCTTCCCGCGGGCGTAAACGTGGAGCTGAAGCTTTAACCGGCCGCCGCGCGTCGGTGGCATGGGTATGGCCTTGATATTCACCTGATATTCATCGATAACACCGCCGTCGCTCCCTCGCGGCAAGAGGCCCGGGGCAGGCGGCGCGAAAGGGCAGGCAAGTGTTTGGATTGCTCGGAAAAAAGCTGGGGATGTCCCAGCTGTTCACGGAAGAGGGCAACCTTGTACCCGTGACCATCATACAAGCCGGTCCGTGCGCCGTCACGCAGAAAAAGACCAAAGAATCCGACGGCTACGAGGCGGTTCAGTTGGGATTTGAGGAGAAAAAACGCAAAGTGACGAAGCCGCTTCAGGGGCATTTCAAGCGCTCCGGCTCTGCGCCCAGGCGACACCTGCGCGAGTTCTCACTCGAAGGCGCGCCCGAAATAGGGGAAGAAGGGGCCGACATCAAGGCCGACGCCTTCGAACAGGGCGAGCTGGTCGACATCGCGGGCATCACCAAGGGGCGCGGTTTCGCAGGCGTTGTTCGGCGGCACGGCTTCGCCGGAGGCCCCGCCAGTCACGGGCACAGCATGCACCGCGGGGGCGGCGCCATCGGCCAGTGCGCCGATCCGTCAGAGGTATGGAAAGGGCGCAAGATGCCCGGCCACATGGGTGCGGTCAGACGCTGTGTTCAGAACCTCAAGATCGTCAGGGTCGATGCGGATAAAAGCCTGATTTTCGTGAGAGGATCGGTTCCGGGCCCCAACGGAGGCCTGGTCGAGGTGCGCAAAGCGATCAAGCGTTCGCACAAGAAGGCGAAAGGAAACGACTGAGATGGCACAGGCCATCCTTTACGCCACAAACGGCTCCGAACTCGGCAAGGTCGAGTTGAGCGACGAGATATTCGGCAAGGCCCCGAAGGAGAGCGTCGTGCACCAGGTTGTCGTCGCACAGCAGGCGAATCTCCGACAGGGCACCGCAGCCACTAAGGAGCGCTCCCACGTGGCAGGCAGCACCCGCAAGCGTTGGCGGCAGAAGGGAACCGGACGCGCCCGCATCGGCAGCGGCAAGTCGCCGCACTGGAGGGGTGGCGGCACGGCGTTCGGCCCGCATCCGCGGGATTTCTCGAAAAAGGCGCCGGCGAAAATGCGGCGCGAGGCCCTCAGGTCCGTCGTTGTCGACAAAATGCAGACAGGCAGGCTGGTCGTTATCAACGAACTCAAGCTCAACGAGCCGAAAACGAAGGAGCTGCTGACGATCCTAAGACGCCTCAACATCTCCGAAAGCTGTCTGATCGTGACCGAGCGGGAGGATAAAAACACGTATCTTTCCGCCAGAAACATCCCGGGTGTGGAGCAGACCTTCGTCGATTCGCTGGGCGCGCTCGACGTAGTCAGCCACAGACAGTTGGTGCTGACAAAAGCGGCCCTTGAAACGCTGGAGAAAAAGCTCTCATGAAGTACGAGCCGTATAGAATAATCAAGAAACCGGTGATCTCGGAAAAATCGACAATGATGAGCGAGAGAGAGAACAAGTACGTCTTCGAGGTCGCCACCGACGCGAACAAGATACAGATCAAAAGAGCGGTCGAGGAAATCTTCAGCGTCGGCGTCACAAAAGTGAGAACCATGCGGATACGCGGCAAGCTCAAGCGCGTACGCCTCCAGTACGGCCGCACGCCCGAGTGGAAAAAGGCCATTGTAACCCTGAAGCAGGGCGACCGGATAGAACTGTTCTAGGACGGGAAACGCTGAAATGGGCATAAAAAAATACTCTCCGCGGACGCCGGGTCTGAGGTTCAAGACGGGCTCGACCTTCGAGGAGCTGACAAAGGGAAAAAAGCCTGAGAAGGCTCTGACCCGCGGGCTGAAGCGCTCCAGCGGCCGCAACGCGACCGGGCGCATCATGGTGCGCCACAGGGGCGGCGGACACAAGAGAAAATACCGTCTCATAGATTTCAAGCGGAACAAGGACGGCATCCCCGGCGTGATCAAGGCCATCGAGTACGACCCGAATCGCAGCGCGACCATCGCGCTCATACAGTATCCCGACGGCGAAAAGCGATACATATTGGCGCCGCTGTACCTCGAGGTCGGGGCTTCGGTTTCCTCGGGGTCGGGCTGCGAAATACTCGTGGGCAACTGCCTGCCGATATCCGACATCCCGCTTGGCACGGTCATCCACAACATAGAGATGAAGCCTGGCAAAGGGGGCCAGATAGCGCGCACCGCGGGGGCCGGCGCCCGGCTCGTAGCCAAGGAGGGCGGCTACGCCCACATCAAGCTGCCATCCGGCGAGATCAGGCTCATCAGCGTCAGATGCCGGGCGACAATAGGGCAGATCGGCAACATCGACCACGAAAGCATCAAGCTCGGCAAGGCCGGCCGTTCCAGATGGCTCGGCAGGAGACCGCATACGCGCGGTGTTGCGATGAATCCCGTGGACCATCCCCTCGGAGGCGGCGAGGGCAAATCCTCGGGCGGGCGTCATCCATGCTCGCCGTGGGGCACGCCGTCAAAGGGCTTCAAAACGAGAAAGAAATCGAAGCCGTCGAGCAAATACATCGTTAAGAGAAGGAAATAACAAACGGTTCGGAGGCCAACTAGTGGCACGCTCGGTAAAGAAGGGACCATTCGTGGACGACCACCTGCTTAAAAAGGTGCTGCGCGCCCACGAGACAGGCGACAAAAAGGTCATACGCACCTGGTCGCGCCGATCCACCGTTGTTCCCGAGATGGTCGGTCTCACGATTTCGGTGTACAACGGCAAAAGATTTCTGCCGATATACATCACCGAGAACATGGTCGGCCACAAGCTCGGCGAGTTTTCGCCGACACGCTTTTTCCGCTCTCACGGCGGGAGAGAAAAGCGCAGTCCCATTCGCAAGAAGTGAGCGGCACAGACACCGTTTATGATGGAGCAATCGTCATGATAGCAAGGTCTAAGGCCCGATTCATAAGGCTGGCGCCCCGAAAAGCGAGGCTCGTCATCGATCTCATAAGAGGTCAACACACCGACGAGGCTCTGGGCACGCTTCAGTTCACTCCCAAAAGGGCGGCGAAAACCGTTGCCAAAGTGCTGAAGTCGGCGATCGCGAACGCGGAGCAAAAGGCCGACGTCAACGTGGACAACCTGTATATCAGCAAAGCGACCGTCGATGGCGGACCGGTGCTCAAGCGCTTTCGACCCGCGCCCATGGGACGGGCCGTGAGGGTGCTCAAGCGCACCTGTCACATAACCATCGAACTCGACGAAAAGGAGCGATAACCGATGGGCCAAAAGGTTCACCCGATCGGATTCAGGCTCGGCACCACCAAAACCTGGAGTTCCCGCTGGTTCGCCGGCAGGGATTACGCCCGACTCCTGCACGAAGACCTCGCGATCTGCAAGCTCGTCAAGGAAAGGCTTGCCCATGCGGGCATTTCAAAGGTCGATGTCGAGAGAATGGGTCAAAAGACCCGCGTGACCGTTCACACGGCGCGTCCGGGCATCGTCATCGGCAGGCGCGGCGCCGAGGTCGACCAGCTCCGGGCCGAACTCGAGAAAATCTCCGCAAACGAAGTCTATATCGTCGTGCAGGAAATAAAGACTCCCGAACTCGACGCGCAGCTCGTCGCCGAAAACATCGCCCAGCAGCTCGGAAGGCAGGTAGCGTTCAGGCGCGTCATGAAAAAAGCCCTCACCACTTCCATGCGGCTCGGCGCCAAGGGAATCAAGATTAACTGCTCCGGCAGGCTGGCCGGCGCCGAGATTGCGCGCTCGGAATGCTACCGCGAGGGCCGCGTGCCGCTGCACACGCTCAAGGCCGACATCGACTACGGCTTTGCCGAATGCAAGGCCTCATTCGGAAAGATAGGCGTCAAAGTCTGGTTGCTGCGCGACGAGAGCAAAGAGCGCGGACCCGGCAGGCGCGAGAGGGTTTAGGGGGCCGATAAAAAGTGTTAATGCCCAAAAGAGTAAAGCACCGCAAGGAGCAGCGCGGCCGCATGAAGGGGAAGGCGACGCGCGGCGGCACGGTCCAGTTCGGCGAATACGGTCTTCAGGCCCTCGAGCCCGCGTGGATCACCGCCCGGCAGATCGAGGCCGCGCGTATAGCGCTGACCCGAAAGATCAAGCGCGGCGGCAAGGTTTGGCTGAACATATTCCCGGCCAAACCGGTCTCCCAAAAACCGCTTGAAACACGGATGGGCAAGGGCAAAGGCGAGCCCGAAAAATGGGTGGCCGTCGTAAAGCCGGGCAAAGTCATGTTCGAGATGGAAGGAGTCCCCGAAGAACTGGCCAAGGAGGCGTTTCGGCTCGCCTCGCACAGGCTTCCCATCAAGACACGCTTCGTCAAGCGTATGCTCGCGATCGGAGGCGGTCGCTGATGCGCGCAAGCGAAATGAGGGAACTCACAACCGAATAGTTTGAGAACGAGGCGCGCGAGGCCGG
>CBDUSG010000318.1:0-4847 GCA_965369575.1 uncultured bacterium
GGCTGGGGGCCGCGAGGCTGGACCTGCCGACGATCTTCGTCACCGGCGGCCCGGCTTATCCGGGAGAGTTCAGGGGCGAGCCGACGGTTTTCCCGACCGATGTGATATTGCGGTGTGTCAACGAGACGCTCTCGGGCTCGATGGACGAGGAGGAGTTCAGGCGCACCCTGGCCGAGATGGAGGGCAAGTGGCTCAGCTCGTGCGGCGCATGCCCCGAGCTGACCACCGCCAACACCGTCCAGATGGCGACCGAGATAATGGGCCTTTGCCTGCCGGGCACGTCGACCATTCCGGGTCCCGACATCGAGCGGCTGCGCATGGCCAAGGAGGCGGGCGCCAGGATCGTCGGGCTCATCGGCGAGGGCGCGAAGTTTTCCGATTACGTAACGGAGCCCTCGATAGCGGACGCGATCCGGGTCATCATGGCTACCTCGGCGGGAACCAACGGATTGCTTCATCTGCTCAGCCTGGCAAAGACGCTCTCGCTGGACGTTTCGGTCGATACTTTCGCGAAAATCAGCGATGAAACGCCGTATTTCTGCCCGATTCGTCCGAGCGGCCCGTTCACGATGATCGACCTCCACCGCGCGGGCGGACCGTTCGCCGTACTGAAGAGGCTCGAGGGCCGCGTGGCCGGGGACAGGCCCACGGTTGACGGCAGGAGCGTCGGCGAGATTCTCGACGGAACCGTCATCGCAGACGAAGAGGTTATTCTTCCGTTGGACAGATGCATATCTCCGCACGGTGGCATAGTCGTCTTGCGGGGAAACCTTGCCCCGCGCGGGTCGCTCACGCGCTACACGGTCGCGGGCGACGAGGGGCAGGAGTTCCGCGGACCCTGCAAATGCTACGACACGCAGCAGGCGGCGATACTCGGCATCCTTTCGGGCGAGATAGCGCCGGGAACCGTCATCGTGGTCCGGTATGAGGGGCCGAGGGGCGCGCCGGGATTCTCCGAGAACTTCCAGGTCGTGCTGATGCTGGAGGCGCTCGGTATCGGCGACGTGGCCGTGGTCACGGACAGCCGTTTTTCGGGTGCGACCGTGGGAGCGCTCTACGTGGGCTATATCACGCCCGAGGCGCAGGTGGGCGGTCCGCTGGCGGCGGTCCGCGACGGCGATCATATCTCGATCAGCATACCGAATCGCGAGATCAACCTGGAGGCGAGCGACGAGGAGATCAAAAAGCGGCTCGATCACTGGCAGCCGCCCTCCCCGCGGGTGACCTCCGGAATCCTGGTCGATTGGCATCTGCTCGCGACGCAGTTCGATGAAGGCGCAATGGTGCAAAGGAGCCTCTAAGCGATGACCGATCTCCAGCGTTCAATCCTCGCGATCAGCAGCGCGCTTGTCGTCCTTCTGATCGCCCTCATCCTGAGGTCATCCGGCGACCACGCCGAAAAGGTGCGGCCCGTGGTGGCCCGGCTGGAGTTCGATCCGTCGCGCGCCGCCAAAAAGGCCAAACGACTGGCGGCCGGCTTTCCCGAGAGGGCAATGGGCACGCAGGGAAGCAGGGAGGCCGCCGACTGGATCGAGTCACAGTTGGCCCGCGCCGGGCTGAAGACCGAGCGGCAGGAATTCGAGGCATGGCTCGCGGGCGGCCGTGTCAAGGGCGTGAACGTCGTCGGAATCGACAGAGGGATTCGGGATGGAATCGTCGTCATAATTGCGCACTACGATATCCCGTTTCACGTTCGCGAGGGGGCGATGGACGACGCGAGCGGAGTCGGCGTGCTGCTCGAGCTTGCGAGAGTGTTCGGGCGGAAAAAACAGAAGAAGACGCTGGTGTTTGTCGCATCCGACGGCGAGGAGTGGGGCATGCTGGGCGCGCGGCACTTCGTTCGGACTCACCCCGCTCCGGGACGGATTCGCGCCGCCGTTTCTCTCGATTCCGTTCCCCTGGAGCATCCGGAAAAGATATTCCTGAGAGGCGAAGGCCAGTTTCGCGGACGGGTACCTCTGTGGCTGCGGCTGCTGGCTGAAGATTGTGTCGTAAAGGCGGGCGGAGAGCCTGCCGCGGACGACACCTTCGCGCAGTTTGTCTCACGGGCGGTCAATATCTCGAGCACAGACCAGGGACCGTTTCTGCGCGCGGGGATTCCCGGCATCGACCTGGGCGGCTCGCTCTCGAACAGCCCACTGGCCCGGGATGTGTACCACACTGTCCGCGACACGAGCGAAAACCTCAGGCCCGAGCTTTTCGGCGTCTACGGAAATGCCGCGGAGTTGATGGTTCACACGCTAGATGCGCTCGACTACTCGACCGACAACAATCCTCTTTATCTGCGTACGGGAAAGCGTACATACGTCGGCCGCTCCGGCGTGCGCGCGATGCAGATAATGCTTTTCGTTCCACTTCTGTTGGCGACCTGCTTCCAATACTACAACCTGCGGACGCGGGAAGATTTCCTGCGCAGCGCGCTTACCGAGGTTGGGAGTCTGCTCCTTTTCCTGCTGCCGTGGGCGGTTGCGCTCGCCACGCTGTATCTGCTTGTCTGGAAAAACGTCATCCCGCGGTACGAGCTTTATCCCGCGACGCCGCTCGACCCGTTTTTGAGCGAGCCGAACTGGACAGCCCTCTCCGTCGTCGGGGCGGCTTTTCTGGCCGCGTGGGCTTCAGTATTTTGGGGCCGTCGCTCCCTTTCGCTCTCGTGGCGGGTAGACTTTGCGTGCTCGAAAGCGGTCTGCCTGGACTTTTTGCTGACGCTGGCCGTCATTTCGCTTTTTCTAAACGGATTCGCGGCGGGCATTTTTCTGGCTCCCGCGGCGCTTCTCTGGATCTGGGTAGATACAGGGCGCAATCCGATGCGCATTTGCGTGAACGCCGCGCTGACTTTAGGCGCCGTAATACCGCTTGTTCTGCTGACGGTCGCACTTTCACGCGACCTGATGCTCGGACCGTATGTGCTCTGGTATTTTGCGCTTGGCGCGGGGTATCGGTTTTTTTCACCGATTACCGTTCTCATCGCCGTTGCGGCCGCGACGGCGGGCGTGAGGCTCTTGCGGCAATCTTTCGTGGAGGCCGATGCCGCAGCGGATCACACCGAGAAGGCCGAGCGGCCGGAGGAGGAAGGCCAATGATCTTGCACGCCATCCGCAGGCGATCGACCGTTTTTTTTCTTCTGCTCCTTTTGTCGTCCGGGTGCGCAGGCGCTCCGGTCCGCCAGGCCGAACCGCCCGGAAAGATTTCGGCCGAGACCTTGGCAGATGAGAGCGGCGGCATACGGTGGGTGAGGTATTTCGAGGCCCTGGGAGACGCATCGAAAGACCCGGAGCGCATTTTGCTGGTCCACTTCACGACCGATTCGTGCGAGCCGTGCGAGATGATGCAAAAGTGGACGTTCACGGATAAACGAGTGCAAAGGGCTATGAAGGATTTCGTTCCCGTCAAGGTTAGGGGAGACGTCGAGATTCAGGCGGCACGGCGATTCGGCATGCAATCGTTTCCCACCACCATGTTCTACGACCCGAAGGAGGGCGAAATCGACAGGAAGTCGGGCTTCAGGAGCGCCGACTTTCTGCTCGAAGGGCTAGCCGAAGTCAAAGAAAATCAGACGACTCTCTCGGCCCTGGGCAAGCGACTGAAGGAGAATCCGGATGATCTGGCCGCGCTCGTTGGGCAGGCCCGCAATCTTGTGGACGCCGATCGGGTCGAGCAGGCCTTTGAGCTTGCGCGCAGGGCGCAGGCTCTGGCTCCGGAGAACCCGGATGTGCTGGCGATAATTGGGCTATGCAATTTGAGAACCGGCAGAATCGAAGAGGCCGAGACCGCAATCGACGCCTCTCTGGAGATGGACGAGAAAAACGAGATGGCGCGCCGGCTGAAAATTGCGATCCTGCTGATCCGTGCCGACACACAGCTCATGAATGACCATGCCGAGGCCGCGATGGAAAATTATTCGGCCGTCCTCGGAATCGAGCCCGAGAACTTCGACGGGCTTATCGGAACCGGTCGCGCGCTCCTGAAGCTGGGCCGAGGCCCGGATGCGCTGGAGGAATTCAGGCGTGCGGCCGGACTGCGCCCCGCCTCTCCGATCCCACACAACGCAATCGGCAACTATTACAAAGAGGCGGGTGACCACGCCGAGGCCGAACGGGCTTTTTTGAGCGCCATTGATATCGAGCCCCGACACGAGCCGCCCTATTTTCGCCTGATTGAACTGTACGAAGAGCAGGGCGAGCGCGACAAGATGATGGCGATGTACGAAAAGGCGCTTGCCCTTTCACCGGCCGGCGCGCATAACGAGATCGCATGGCTGATGGCGACGTCGAAGCATCCGCACATTCTCGATCCTGAAAAGGCCATGGAGCACGCGGGCACAGCCATCGAGCTCGACCCCCGTCCGTGGTATATCGATACCCTGGCCGAGGCTTACTATGCGGCGGGCAAGTATGGTCCCGCGATCGCCATAATCAAGGAGGCAATCGCAAAAGAACCCGACGACCTGCAGTACTACCACGACCAGCTTAAGAAGTTTCAGGACGCAAAAGACGAGGCTGCGCTGGAGGAAAAAGGAGAGGAGTAGCCGGCGTGGACAGGCATGCGCGAAAGATCTTATCGGAAACTCCGGTCGCCGTATTTTTCTGGATTTCCACCGTGTTTGTCGGCTGCTTTGCCACGGCCTGGGGCGCCGACGAGGCAGTCGAAGGGACCGCCCCTCGGGAAGACTCGGGCCGGCCCGGCGCGGTCCAAACTCGGGAGGAGAAGGACGCTCAGGATCGCGGGACTCAAAGGCTGAAGGGCAAGGCCAAGGTAATGATGGACGCCTTCGAGGAGGAGATGTGCAGAAACCAAGACATGTTGAGATATCACGGAAAGTGCATGCGAGAGGATGAGAGAGACGCCTT
>CBDUSG010000319.1:0-4842 GCA_965369575.1 uncultured bacterium
CCTTGATTTGTATGAGACCCTCTTCCTGCCGACGCTGGACAAGTGATTTGGCTGCATTGGACCGGGGCCGTCCCGCCCTGTGGTCCGGATTCGCCCCGCACTTTTTTCGCAGCCCCAATCATGTGTGCGACGAAGCGATGAGACCGGAATCGAGAAAATCGATAACCTGAGGCGGATGCATTAGTCCGGGGAGAGCAGATTGATGAAAGGCGATGAGACGGTCAAAACGGTGTTGAAGATCGTCGCCGTGTTTGTGCTGCTGTACTTTTTCCTCGTGAGCATAAGCCTGATGGGCGGCGCTTTCAAGCTTTTCGGCAAGGATTTCGCCGAGAAGCTGTTTGCGCTCGCGAGCAACAAATTCATCGGTCTTTTCATAGGCGTCCTCACAACGGCGCTGGTTCAAAGCTCGTCGTTCACGACCTCGGTGGTCGTCGGTCTTGTCGGCGGAGGTGTTCTCGACATAGGTCTTGCGATTCCGATAATCATGGGCGCCAACATCGGAACGAGCGTCACGAACACGCTCGTGGCCCACGGCCACGTCACGCGAAAGGAGGAGTTCCGGCGCGCGATCGAAAGCGGCCTCGTTCACGACATATTCAACCTGCTGGCGGTCGCCGTCTTATTCCCGCTCGAGCTTGCGTTCGGCCTGATTGAAAAGACCGCCCGGGCGGCCACCACCCTGTTCGGGGGAGCAGGTGGGGCCACTTTCAGCAGTCCCGTAAAGGCGGCGGTGAAGCCCGCATCGGAATTCATAATCCACCTTGTAGAGGAATGGGTGAACGCGCCAACCGGCATACAGGCCACGGTCATTCTTGTCATCGCCCTGATGTTTCTCTTTGCGGCGCTTTCCCTCATCGTCAGGGTCCTCAAAAGTCTCGTTCTCGTGAGGGTCGAGTCGTTTTTCAGCACCTATATTTTCCGCAACGTCGGGCTCAGTATCATGGTGGGAATCATGGTCACCGCGCTCGTGCAGAGCAGCTCGGTCACGACCTCATTGATTGTTCCAATGGCGGCCGCCGGAATCCTCACGCTCGAACAGGTTTTCCCATTTACACTTGGGGCGAATCTCGGGACCACTGCCACCGCGATGCTGGCCTCTTTGGCGATCGTGTCCACGGGAAACATGGGCGGTGTCACAATAGCTTTTGCACACCTCACTTTCAACATCTTCGGCATGGCGATCTTCTATCCGATGCGATTCATCCCTATCGGACTGGCAAGGGAGATGGGCAAGCGGACAATGGAAAACAGGTTTTTTCCCTTGCTTTATGTTATCTTGATATTCTTCTACCTACCCAGTATCTGCATATATCTTAGCGAGTTCGGGCTGACACCCGTCGGGGGCCTGCTGCTTTCGGGCCTTCCGATCCTGATGGCGCTTTTCGTACTGACGTCGAAATCGGCCCGCAAGAAATCGGCCTGAGACGATTCACTGCCCGCGGCCGAATTTGGAAAATATGGTAACGTCGTATATAATAAACGCTTGCAGGTTCTCACCGTCAGGAGGATGACTGCGAATGATCAAAGAACTTCTGGGTATGCTGAGGGCAAAATCGCCGCTCAGCGCGATGCTCGGCGAGTTTACGCAGATGATCGAGAAGGCCGAGTGGATGTTCGACGCCTCGCTCAAGGTGCTGATGGGCGAGGGAGCCGCCAAAGAGGTTGAGCAGGAAATCTACTCCAAGGATAAGGAGATAAACGAGCACCAGCGCAGCATCAGGCGCAAGATCATACGGCATCTCACCGTCCAGCCCGGGAGCGACGTGCCCGCGTGCCTGGTGTTGATGAGCGTCGTCAAAGACGCCGAGCGCATGGGTGACTTTTGCAAGAACATTTTCGAGCTGGGAGTCATGCTCGACGTCAAGTTCGACAGCGGCCGCTACAAGACGCCGTTTATCGAGTTGTCCGAGCAGGTGGAGAACCTCTTCGGCAAAACGCGAAAGGCCTTCGAGCGCTCCGACGAGGAGATCGCCCGCTCCATCATGGCCAAGGGCGCCCGCATCAGCAATCAGTGCGACATGCTGCTGAAACAGCTTATCGTAGATAATATTCCGACGAAAAAAGCGGTCGGATACACGCTTTTGGCCCGCTATTTCAAGCGCATCTCCAGCCATCTGACCAACATTGCGACCAGCGTCGTCACATCGGTCGACAGGCTGGATTACCTGGACGAGTCCTGACCCCGTCATGACCGGACACGCCAGACCCACACACGGCCGCGTCGGCCTGATCCATATCTACACCGGAGAAGGCAAGGGCAAGACCACGTCGGCGCTCGGGCTGGCGCTCCGGGCGGTCGGGGGCGGGCTGAGGGTCATAATGATTCAGTTTCTCAAGACGTCGAACCGATACGGCGAACTCAACGGCGCCGACAGGCTCAAGCCCGACTTCGAGATCGTGCAGATGGGGCCCGCATGCCTGCGCCTGGTAAAGGATCCGTCCGCGGATAAGGACTGCATAGGATGCATGGAATGCCATGTCGATCCCGAAAACCCGAAGGTCGGCGACCTCGAGGCCGCGCGTAAGGCTCTCGAATTCACCGAGCAATGCATGGGCTCGGGCGAGTACGACGTCGTCATCCTGGACGAGATCAATTACGCGATAAATTTCGGACTGCTGCCGGTCGACGAAGTGATCTCGGCCCTCGAGCGCAGGCGCGAGACGGTCGAAGTTGTGCTCACGGGCAGGTCAGCGCACCAGAAACTGCTCGATCTGGCCGACTACGTCACCGAAATGCGAGAGGTCAAGCACCCATGGCATAAGGAAACGACCGCGCGCAAGGGAATCGAATACTGAATCTCAATTGACATCCCCGTGGTGTCATATTCTGTCATTCCCGCGAAGCTTGTCCTCGACCAAGCCTGCCCTCGACTGAGCCTGCCCCCGGCGCCGATCGGGGGATCGGGGGATCGGGAAGCGGGAGTCCATTGGATTCACAGGGGAATCGAATACTGAATTTCGACACGCCTGTGGTATCATATTCTGTCATTCCCGCGGAGCTTGTCCTCGACCAAGCCTGCCCCCGGCGCCGATCGGGGGATCGGGGGATCGGGGAGCGGGAATCCATTGGATTCACCGGGGGAATCGAATACTGAATTTCGACACCCCTGTGGTATCATGTTTTGTCATTCGCGCGGAAGCGGGAATCCATTGGATTCAGCAGGGTAATCTGATACTGAAAAGAAAGGCCGGATGCCGAGCACAAGCGATCAGATAAGAAAATTCTTCAAAAGCGTTTCCTTCTGGCAGGTTTTCGTCCTTTTCCTCGAGGAATATGTCGCGTGGATATTTCGCTATCTTCCCGGTTTTGAAGGCTTTGGGCTCAGGTATGCCTTCTACAAACTCGTCTGCAAGAAGATTCAGCCGTTCCCCTTCATCTTCCCCGGCGCCCACCTGCAACACTGTTACGGAATCGAGGCCGGAAAAAACCTCAACATCAACCGCGGCGTGCACATATATGGGCGCGGCGGCGTGAAATTCGGCGACTACGTGCTGATAGGCCCCAACGTCGTCATCACCTCCTCGCAACACAAGTACGACATCAAAGGAGTGCCGATACTGTTTCAGGGGCACGAGAGAAAGCCCGTTGTGATAGGCAGCGACGTGTGGATAGGCGCCAACGCCGTGATACTGCCGGGCGTGACCGTCGGTGACGGAACGATAATCGGCGCCGGCGCGATCGTCACCGGCGACATCGCCCCCTACTCCATCGTCGGCGGCGTGCCCGCCCGCAAGATCGGCGAGCGCACCCCGCCGGACTGAGGGATGACGAAAATCCGTCCGATGATGTCATTCCCCGGTCCAATGCTGTCATTCTCCGGCTTGACCGGGGAATCCAACCAAATAGAAGCAAATTTCAAGCGAGTTCGAGTCTAAGAAGGCTAGCAGCGAAAAAGGCCATTATTTGCACCAAATCTTCCGTTTTCGATACACAATTTGGACTTTTTGCACTTATTCCGACCCCCTCCCAAGAGCAAGCCTGCAACCGATCCCTGCCGGCGGCATAGCCCACATAGAGCCAACCTCTAAAATCGTTCTCTCTAAGAAACGTGAAGGATTTATGCCTTGTTATGCACTTCTCGGCCTTTTACATGTGAAGAATATTTGGGCGAAAGTTTCACTCGGCGGGGTCAAGCATATTCTCGTTCCCAATCGAAACCTTCACCCGCCATTTCCGGCTCCTTACGTGCAATATAATATGCTCCACTTGCCTAATCCCGAGATGTTGTGAGTATCCCTGAGTCTTGCTCAGGAATAGAAAGGTCAAGACTAGAGATTGGATTTCAGGAAGATCTTTGCCACACAGCTTTGTACTCAGCCTACCAAAGAATTAGAGTGCTTCGTTATGTTGAACACATTTTTTTCTTGACATGCAGTAGATGGTATGATCTAATAATTCGCATAACCAAATTGTATAGGGGAGGAAAACTTCTCCCATCAGCAATTTCTCCCGTTAGATTAATGACCTTTAATGGCAGGGAGGTTGAACGATGAGGTTAACTGGGTTAATGTTGACATTGCTAGTGATTGTTGTGGTATCTCCAGCCGTTGCTGCGGAAGATTTTCCTCTCATTTTACATCCTGCAAACCAACAGCATCCAGTGATAGCCTCGAATGATGGCGGGTATATCTATTTGGCCTGGCAAGATGACCGGGATGGCAATTGGGAAATCTACTTCTCAAAATACGACACTGAAGGGAACCCCGTCGTCGTGGAGAAGCGTGTGACCTACACTTCATCCAGTTCAATCCAACCTGATATCTCGGTGGACGCCTCAGGAAACACATATTTCGTATGGACCGAAGGCCATGCCGTATGGTTCTGCAAGCTCGACCCGCTCG
>CBDUSG010000320.1:0-4823 GCA_965369575.1 uncultured bacterium
GAATTTCCCGACCGCCTGTTCACGTCGTTCGAGCTTTTCAACACGTGCCTCGAGGAAAAAGGGCCATCCGCGTCCGGCCCTGTCAGCGAGGCCGACGCCATGCGGCTGCGCATGATTCGCAACAAGGTCTTCTTCGGCGAACGCTCGCAGTTGCCGCCCATCAGGACCACGCACGAACTGAAATCGAACCAATGGCTGCACCTTCGAAATAAATCCACCGGCCAGGTCTTCATAGCGCCGGTGATAGAGGCGGGGGCGAGCGGGCTGCTGGTGACGACGCCCCGCGTGGAGGGCGGCTATCTCGAGATAAAGCCGGGCGAGAAGTTTGAAGTTTACTTCTGGCGTGACCGCGACGCGAGCTACCATTTCGAATCCGAGGCGGTCGGCCAGACAGGAGTCCATTATCTCATAACCGTTCTCAAACATGTGGAAGACGTCGAACGAATTCAGAGACGGCAGTATCATCGAATTGACACCTCGATCCGCGTAAACGCAACTCCGATGCCAAGGTACGAGCTGGACAGGATCAACCGCGGAGAAGCCGTTGACACCGGGGGACATCCCGGCATGCGCGCTTATGTCGTCGATATCAGCGGCGCCGGCTTCGCGCTTGCGGCGCGCGCCTCACTCAGCGCCAACGACCTGGTCTACATCGAGCTTCCGATTGGGCAGGGGGAGGGTTCAAAGATACCTGTCATCGGCAAGATCCTGAGCGTGACCGAAAAGGAGAGGACCGGCGAATTTCTGATGCACGCCGAATTTGTGGGCCTCAGCGCCGACATCCACGAGAGGATTTTCCAGCTGATATACTCTCACGCCGGGGGTGAAACCCTCCCCGTCGCTTAATCCTCTTCCCTTTTTTTCGCTTCGTCGACCGCCGCGCTCACCGCCCAGTAATGTATGTATCCCCCGCGATGAAGAATCGTATCGCCCAGTTCGGCGTCCATCTGCATGCTCGCCACGCACGGGTAGCTGTGCCAGTACTTCGCCGTGTAATCCTCGTTAATGCTCGGCGTCACCTTTTTCCCGATCAGGTTCTTCGCGACGTAATACGTGCAGCCGCAGGGCGCGCAGCAATCCACCTGCGTATTGACTATCTCGTCGTTGTGCACGAAAATCTGCATCCGCGGTTTGCCTATCCTGAACTTGCGGATGAATTCGTTTATGACCGGATGCGACGGGTCTTCCTCGAGCGAGCAGAAAGGTTTCGGGAAGGCCGCCTCGAGGCCGATCTCTTTGCATGCCTTGATGACGCCTCGTCTGCAGCCGCGGCTGACCCACTCGGGCGCTTCGGCCGGCGCGATGAGAGCCCTCGATCCGGCCTCCTTCGCAAGCTTGAGCAAGTCGGTCAGCAAGTCCTCGTGCACATTGATTGCGATCGTGATGTCGTGCCGTGGCAGCTCGGGGGGCAGGTAAAGGTCGGAGTCGTCGGCGAAAATGGGCAGCTCGATGGGAAGCTTGAGCACGCCCACCAAATTTTTGGAAAAATCGATCCGGTAGCTGTAGCGGCAGTGGTCGCAGTCCTCTCCGCAACCGATACAGAGGCTGGGATCGTCGACGATGTGTTTGGTGAAGCGAGCCGCATATGCATCATCGAAAAGCTGGCAAAATGGCTCGACCTTCTTCGGAACCATCTTATCCGGGCAGATTACAAAAAGCTTCATTGCTCCCCCTTCGGTTCGGCATTGCGCCTTCTCCCAAATTAATACTGGCAGAACCGGCTTGATTTTGCAAGGAATGAGAGACAGATAGTCGCAGGCCGTTAATGTCATCTGCTGCGGCCCACAGTGCCGCGCATATCATCCCCGCACAGGCGACCTTACTCCCCTCCCCGCCATTCATGCAATCCCTCCTTCTTCATTCTCGTTGTTCCCGATATGATTCCTGTCACCCAGCTGCCGGTTCCCGTCACCCTCCGATGTCATTCCCGCGAAGCCTCTCCTCGACCCCCGATCAGTGTCGAGGGCAGGCGCCGATCGGGGAGCGGGAATCCGGAGCCAGCACGTACGCGAGACGTATAGATTCCCGCTTTTGCGGGAATGACATATGCGATTTGAGTCCGTGCCCGACAAATGAGCCACTCCCGATTTCTGCTGCAGACAGCCATGATTTTGATTCCAATTATGTTATAGTGAAAATGAGCGGTCCGGCGCTAACACAAAGGACCTATAAACCGAAAAAGGGGGAAAACAGCCGGCGTAATCCGGCAACTCAGATGAATAAAGGAAGACCGAAATACATACTCTCTCTGGATATTGGCGGAACCAAGCTGGCCGCCGCGCTATTCGAACCTTCCTGCCGTCTGCTGAAATATTCCAGAACCTCCACCCGCGCCGAGGAAGGGGCCAAGCCGGTTTTCGAGAGGCTGGTTCGTTTGGCCGAATCCCTGCTGAGAAAAAATGGCTTGGACCTGGGCGCGCTGCGCTGCGTCGGCGTCGGCTGCGTCGGGCCGGTCGATTCCGAGGACGGGATCGTCTATTCACCGCCGAACCTGCGCTTTTGGGAAAGCTTTCCGCTCAAACGGCGCCTAGAGGAACGACTCGGAGCGCCGGTTGTCGTCGACAGCGACGCCAATGCCGCCGCGCTGGGAGAGCACAAGTTCGGTGCGGGCCAAGGCTATAAGCACGTCTTCTATGTGACGGCCAGTACCGGAATCGGCGCCGGCCTTATCTTTGATGGGCGCATATACAGGGGCGCCGACTACGGAGCGGGCGAGTTCGGCCACATCGCGCTGGCGCGAGGGGGCCCGAGGTGCAACTGCGGCGGGCGCGGATGCCTCGAGGCGTTCGCTTCCGGCACGGCCATTGCAAAAACCGCGCGCAGGAGGGCCAAGCGCTCGCCGAACTCGCTGCTTCACCAAGTGTTTAACGGGCGGGAAGATGCCCTCACCGCGAAAGACGTCGTCGCCGCGGCCCGGCAGGGAGACGCGCTCGCCTGCAAAATATTCCAAGACGCCGCCGTCTACATCGGACTCGGCATAACCTCGGTCATTCACCTGCTTAACCCTGAGATCGTGATAATCGGCGGCGGTCTTTCGCGGGCAGGCAAGCTTCTGTTCGATCCCGTTCGCAGAACCGTAGCCGAACGCGCGCAGAAATACCTCGCCGAGAATGTGCGCATCGTCCCCGCCAAACTCGGGAGCAAGGCCGGCGTCTACGGCTCGGCCGCCGACGCGCTCGACCGTTGCCGCATCGGCTGAGCAGGCGCCTTCCCTAACAGCGAATAGCTGCGCCGGCGCGAAGAACACCGCGGCATTTTTCAGACGGGGAGATGATCTTGAAGGTTGGGGCGGGGCCTGCAAGCTCACCATGCGGGTGCGGCTGCGGGAACAGTAAATAGATCGACATGTCTATTTGACATAGCCCAGCGACTTCAGCTTCTCTCTCGTCTCGGCGTCGGGCCCCTCGACGTCCTCGCTTCCCGCCTCCGGCAGATCGTTCATCCAGGCCTGGATTTGATCGGTAAGATCTTTGACGAGCTGCGGATTTTTCTCGAGTTGCTCCCAGTAGACGTCATGCAGCTCCCCGGGATCGTCCTTGAGATTGAAAAGCATCCACGGCTGCTCTTTCAGCGGCGAAAATACGAGCTTCCATTCCCCTGAGCGGATGCACTTGTTTTTTCGCTGGTTGCGCCACTTGGGGTCGCTTTCAGCGTCCGTGTGAAATGGCTTAGTCGCTTCGCTGAAGGCCGGGCGCGGCTGCCATGGCGAGGCCAATTTTTCGGGCTTCAGCAGGCTCATCAGGCTTTGGCCCTCATGGCTCTCAAGCGGCGGAAGGCCGGCCAGATCGCAGACGCTCGGTGTTATATCGATTGTCATTACCAGGTCCTTGACGACCTCGCCCGAAGGCAGCGCGGACGGGGCATGAAAAATCAGCGGGACGCGGATCGTTGTGTCATAAACATCCAGGCCGTGCTGAAAATACTCGGTGTCATGATCCAAAAGGGCCTCTCCATGATCGCCCCATATGACCATGATCGATTTTTTCCTCAAACCCAGTTCGTCCAGCTTTTTCACGAGTTCGCCAATCTGGTCGTCGAGGAATGTGATTTCACTCGCATACATCTTCGAAGCGTGTTCTCCGAGTCTGGTGAGTTCGTCGTTTGGGTTCACCTTCAATGCATAGCGTAGCTCTGACAGATTGGCGATGCCCCATCTAGGTTTACCGCTGACCGCGGGGAGGTGGCCGTAGGGGAAAGGGGCCTCATAAGGAGAGTGAGGATCAAAATAGTGAATGAGCAGAAAGAACGGGGAATCGGTGTGGGCTTCGAGCCATGGGAACAGGCTCTCGTTCAGATTGTCCGCCCGCCGCTCGACTCGGTCTCCGGTAACCATCATGTCGAAGTTTTCGTCATAGACATCGAAGCCCTGTTTCAGATTGCGGTCCGAATGCATGGCGATCGAAGCGACGAACGCGGCCGTATCATATCCGGCCTCTTTGAAATGTTCCGACAGCAGAACGTGACGGTCCGGAACACGAAATCCGTTACGAGGCACACCGTGAGTGTGCGGATACATACCGCTCATGACGCTTGTAAACGAGGCCAAGGTCGTGGGGGCGACGGTGACGCACTGATCGAACCGGATTCCTTCACCAGCCAGTTTGTCAAGATGCGGCGTCCATGCTTTCTTCGATCCGTAGCACGACAGGTGATCGGCTCTCGTGGTGTCAAGGCCGATCATGATCACGTTCATATTTTTGGAAGTCTGAATATCCTCACGGGCGCCGCAGGAGGCGAGCAACAGCACAGTGAGAAGCAGGAGCGTCAGGTCTCTTTTGTAAGGCAATATCTTTCTCCGAGCGTCTGCAATAACATCAATAGCC
>CBDUSG010000321.1:0-4821 GCA_965369575.1 uncultured bacterium
CCCAATAAGGCCCCTGTTGCTCTTCCGCCGCCCGAAGGTTGTTCGTTGATCCAAGGTCCCCATGTTTCGGGTTAAAGCTCAGGGATGGATAATACAGACAATTGTACTTATCCCTTTTTTCTCAAAAGATTTTGTGAAATTCTACAATAGCCGTCTCCTACAGCCTTGCTCGGTCAAGCAGCTTCATGAAGTTCCGCTTGGGCTTGTGCGCCGCGCGGACTTCGTCCAGGTAACTCGTGAACTCGGCTTTCCGCCCGAGTCGAACCATCAACTCGCCCACCTTTCGCAGAAGAACGATGGCCTGCCGGTATGCCTCGTTGTTCTTCTGGTTGAGCGTGGGCTCGATCTGGCGCTGGTAGATCGGAAGCGCATCTTCGGGATGCTCTTTCTCCCGCTTGGCGGCGAGTTCCAGCCACAGTTTGTTCGAGCAGCCGCCCTCTTGGGCCTCACGCCAAGCGGCCTCCATGTCTTTCTCCCAGAGAAAGATCCGAACCAGTTCCGAATTGTCCGCCTTGCGATACCAGGCCCACCGATCCTTCTGACGCTCGTGCCTTGCCCCGGAGATGTGCTCGCGCAGGTACTCGAGCGCCTTCTCCCGCCATGATTCCCACTGGCGGACTCGTTCGGCGTGTGCCTTCAGCTTCTGGCACTGTTCGAGACTCGGCGATTCGCTGAACTCGGCCCAGATCAGGGCCATTGCCTCGTCGTGGCGTTTGTGGCGGTGATACTCCTCGGCCAGGAACTCGCGCAGCCGCGAGTCGGTCCGTTTGGAGAAGGCCTTAACTCCGCGCTCTGCCCAATCCAGCGCCAAGTCGTGCTTCCGGGCCTTCTTGTAGGTCTCGGCGATCTGGAGATAGTCGTAGGCTGACGAAAGGTCACGCTTCTTGATGGCGATGACCGCCTCCACATCGTCCGTCTGTCGAGCGAGAGTTTCCATGATGTGCGTGATCCGAAACCGTTTCCCGTACTTCTCCGTGTCATCGCGCCCAGGGCCAAGAGCCGGCACCTTGGCCCATTCCGCCTCCGCCAGCTTCCGATAAACGGCCAGTCCCTTTTTGCCAAGAACGCCCGCATAGGTCTCTGCAGCGCCGTAGAACGTGTCGTAGTCCGTGCGCAACTCCCACTCGGAGAGCCGCCGGGCCAGTGCTTCCGGGTCGGGTTTGGCCTTCTTGCATGCCTTGTGATGAAGATCCTGGAGCCGTTCGAGGATACCGCCCATGTACCCGTCCGAGTCGTCGACCGATCCCATGGCCTCCTCGACGGCTTCGAGCGCGTGCTCCGCGAGCTCGATGACCTCCGCCGGATGTCCATCTTTCAGGAGCTCCTCCAAGGAATCGATAGCCTCTTCGATACCGCGGGCATAGTGGTAGGCGCTTCGATAGTCCACGAATCCGCCCGATTCCACGGCCTCATCGATGGCCAGCCGATAGGTGGCGACGTCGATCCCCCTTGGATCTTTTTTCGCTGCCTTCAGGAACAGGCGTTGGCGCAGGCGGTCATCCTCCATCGCGCCGTCCACGAGCATCTCCACCAGCGCGTTTTTGTCCTCTCCCAAGAGATAGGCGCGGACGTCGTCCATGGTCATAGCCGGGGACGCCTGGCCCTTTCCCGACAGCTTTAGTTGCCCACCTTCAAGCCATGTCAGTCCTACGGCCACACTATGCTTGCAGAACTCACCATCCGCCCCCACGGGGCAGGTACACGAGTATTCCAGTTCTCCCTTGTCAATCCACAGCTTGACCTGATAAGGCCGGGTTCCTTGCACCTTTGCCGTGATCGTCCCCATGTGCTCGGCTATGGCCCCGACCTGTCTATTGCCGAAGTAGTCCTCGCCGCGTTCGAACGACCGCGAGCCCGCCATTCGGCGAAGAGCCCGGCGGTCAAGGAGGGTCGCAAAATGCGAAGATGCTTTCATAGAACGATCTCTACTGGCCATCGATCTGTATCTTCAAGAAAAGACTCCCGCCCCCTTTCCTTAATATCTTTCATCTCCACCCTTTGTGCATTATGCGTTCTCTGTGGTTAATCTTGTTCCCCTCTTGTGCGCAACACTTCAAGCTCACGCCGAATCTCCGCCTTCAGCTCGGCCTCTGTTGGGAGATACAGCTTGTAGCGGCTGGCGAAGATTTTCTTTTCCTGCTCCGGCCCGAGCGTGTATTTCACCACCGCGTCATTCTTGTCGGCGCAGAGAATTAACCCTAATGTCGGATTGTCTCCTTCGGTCCTGCGTTCGCGGTCATAGTAATTCACGTAAAGCTGAAGCTGGCCGAGGTCCTGGTGCGTCAGCTTGCCGGTCTTGAGATCTATGATCACGTAGCACTTAAGGACCGTGTGATAGAAGACCAGATCGATGTAGAAGTGGTCGCCATCTAACGTCAGCCGCTCCTGGCGGGCCATAAATGCGAAACCTTTGCCCAGTTCCAACAGAAACGCCTGCAGGTTGTTTATCAGTGCCTGTTCGAGATGGGTTTCGACGAGTTTAGGGGATTCCGGCAGCCCTAGGAACTCCATGACAATCGGATCTTTGAAGACATCCGCGGGCCGCTGGACATTGTGGCCCTTCGTCGCCAATCGCATCAGTCCCTTCTTGTCTTTGCTCAGAGCTATCCGCTCGTACAAAAGGCTGTTGATCTGGCGCTCCAGCTCCCGTGCCGACCAATTGTTCTTGAGCGCCTCGATTTCGTAGAAGGCCCGCGCTTCCGGTTTGTCGATGCGAAGTAAGGTCCTATAGTGTGTCCACGAGAGGTTAGAATGGAGATGGCCGGGCTTCCAAGATTCTCTACGCGGTGCGTAAACAATGTCCGCCCTCGCAGATTGGTCACGCAGTGCGTGACCTTTTTGCCGACCGGGTAGTTCCAAGCCAGTAGACGAAAGGATACGCAGTGCGTAACCTTTTTGCCCGTCTGCGAGCCTCGGATATTCAAAGTAGAACTTCCTAAACAACTTCAGGTTGGTCAGGTTATAGCCGGTCCCATAGTCAGCCTGTAGTCGCACAGCAAGTTCACGAACGAGCATCTCTCCGTAGCCTGCACGTCTTCTACCTTTTTGTTCCTCCTCCACAATTTCTCGTCCGACCAGCCAGTTCGCCATTACCTGAGTCGTATTGACTGAACGGGCAACGCTTGCCCGGGCAGTTTCGAGAATCTGCCGAATCCGATTGTAAATTCGTGGAGACTTACGGGTCGCCATGAGCTCTGTTTTCTTTGCGCTCTTTGCGTTCTCTGCGGTTAATCCGCTTCCAGTGAAATCAAATTCATCTGCCCCGGCGGAGGCGGCGCCTTGTGCTCGGCTATGGCCCCGACCTGTTTATTGCCGAAGTAGTCCTCGCCGCGTTCGAACGACCGCAAGCCCGCCATTCGGCGAAGAGCCCGGCGGTCAAGAAGGGTCGCAAAAGGTGAAGATGCTTTCACTGAACGATCTCTACTGGCTATCGTCTGTGCCATCAAGAAAAGACTCCCGCTCCCTTTTCCACTTTCGAACATCGGTCGTCAGTGCCAACCTCAATTCTAGGCTGTGTAAACACTTCGATCTTGCCCATAATAAGAGTCATAGACATGCTGGTAAACAGCGTCGCACTTGGCCCGATAGATGTCCGGGCTATAGGCTCCAGGGAGCTGATCAAGGATTTCCTCGATAGTAAGTCGGACCGCTGCCCTAGCTTGTTGGCGCTTGCGCCAATCCAGAACAAGTTTCTCCCTTTTAAGACTCTCCAGCAGCTCCTTGGCTACTTTCTTGACCTGGCTCAGATCCTTTTTCGTCAGGCTCATGGCTGGCTTCATAAGCAAGTCGAACACCGCCAATTCCTCCTCGCTTAACTTCTCCGCAATCCCCCTCTTCTCCTCCTCATTGAGTTGTTGAGCAAAATCCATAAGCTTCTTGAAAAACTCCTCCACGTTGTAAGACCCGGCATTGTATTCCTCAATCATCTGCTGGAACTTTTCCATATAATCCATTCGGCCTTTATTTCGGCTTATCATCTGCATCAACTTGACGTTAATGGCTGTTTTCAGTCTCTCCACTTCCATCCGTTTGCGGCTCTTCTCGAATTTAGCCTTGAGCGCGTCAAAATTGATCTTGCTGAGATCAACAAACCCTTCCCCGCCGTACTTTTCTTTTGGATCTCTGATGAGGTACCCCTCGGCGGCAATCGACCGGTCCAGAAGGTCCTCCACCGCTTTCATGACTCCTGAGATATTAACCTTAGGGGCCAACGAGCGAATCTTCTCGGCTATAACAACAAACAACGCCCGATCGGGGGCAAACTGGTTGGCCATAGTGTCAGGAAGGATGGCCTTAAATATTCGATCGACATTATCTGCAAGGACGAGATATTTCCTCTTCGATTCATCATTGATCAGTATGGCCTCTACGGCATCGTCCAAGAGTTTTATCCGTTCAAAGCCCTTCGCATCCTTAATTTGAGAAAGATTTATCCCCCTCTCAGTGCAGAAGGCGGCAGCTTCCCCTATGACCCCTGTAAGTAGATCCAGTAGCGTTTTCTTGTCCTTTATCGGCGTCTCACCCGCATTAGTGCCGCCGCCCGAAGCAGTGCCATAAATGGCAAGAGCTTTTTCCAGCTCCCGGAATACTCCAACATAATCCACGATGAGGCCGTTACTCTTTTCCGTGAAGGTGCGATTGGCGCGGGCGATGGTCTGCATCAGGGTGTGATTGCGCATCGGCTTATCTAAATAGATGGTCGAACAGGAAGGCACATCGAAGCCGGTCATCCACATGGCGCAGACAAAGACTATCCTGAAGGGGTCCCTGGCGTCCTTGAATTTTTCATCGAGGTCTTCTTTGACCATCCGTTTCCTATGG
>CBDUSG010000322.1:0-4817 GCA_965369575.1 uncultured bacterium
AGTCGAGGAAATCTGCCGGGCCTTCCGAGTCATGCCGATCATGGTCGGTCAGGCCGATAAGGCGGCCACATACGCGAGCGCCGAACAGATGTTTTTGGCCCATGTGATTCATACGCTGATGCCGTGGTATCGGCGCGTCGAGCAATCCATCGCCGTAAATCTTCTGAGCCCCGAGGACCGCAGGAATGGAATCTATGCGAAATTCAACGCCAACGCATTGATGCGCGGAGCGGCGAAGGATCGCGCCGACTTCTACTATAAGATGTGGCTGATGGGCGGACTGAATCCAAACGAGATGCGAGCGTTTGAGGACCAAAACCCGTATGAAGGCGGAGAGATTTATAATGTCCCGTCAAATACAGAAGATGCCAACGCTATGATGAAGTCGATCGTCTTAAAAATTATGGAGGAGGCAGGGCAATGAGAATGCAATATAGAAACGCCAGGAACGCGGAGGCCGTCGCAAGAATTTGGGGCAAGCCCCTTGATAGGCCCGACTGGTACAGGATCGAAGCCAAGTCCGACGAGGAAACCGAGATCCTGATATACGACGTGATCGGCTGGCCATATATAGACGCTGAACAATTTGTCCACGAGCTGGCGCAGATCGAAACCAAAAGGATCCTCGTGCGTATCAACTCGCCGGGCGGCGATGTGTTTGACAGCGCGGCGATATATAACAGCCTGAAAAATCATTCCGCCCGCGTGACAAGCCGGATCGAAGGCCTCGCGGCGTCCGGCGCAAGTGTGATCGCTCTGGCCGGCGATGAAGTCCAGGCGCACGCTAACGCCATGTTGATGATTCACGATCCCTGGGTTATTACGCTCGGCAATCAATACGATCTCCGCGCCGTCGCCGATGTCCTGGAGAAGATCGGGATTACGCTCATGGCGGTCTACGAGGCGAAATCGAATATCAAAAGGGCCGAGCTCAAGAAAATGATGCGAGAGGAAACCTGGTTTACTGCCGAAGAGGCGGACGGTTATGACCTGGTGGACACGGTAATCGAGATTGACGCCGAGGCGCAGGCCCGGTTTGACCTCTCAATATTCGACAACGCGCCCGAAGGCATAAGCGTCCGGGCGCCCGGTGGAGAATTGACAAAACGCGCGATCGAAAAAGCCCTGCGGGATGCAGGTGCCTCAAAAACTTTCGCGCTCAAGATCGCTGCGGGATGCAGTGATTCCAACGGAGAAAGTCTGCGGGACGCAGACGAGAAGGAAGTGCAAGACGCTCTCAAAAATCTATTAGCCAAAATGGGAGGTTGAAAACATGCCAGAGGACATCAAGAAAACGATCCAGGACCTGGGCGAAGCATTCGAGCAATTCAAGGAGGCGAACGAGGCGCGGTTGAAACAGATCGAGGACCGCGGCGGCGCCGATCCGCTGTTGAAAGAAAAGGTCGAAAGAATCAGCGCGGATATGTCGAGGATCGAGGCAATCAAAAGCCAACTCGAAACGCTCGAAACGGAAGTCGCCCGCGGCCAGCTCCCAGGTGGAACCGGAGACGGCCAGATAAGCGTCGCCGAGAGAGAGCACTCCGAGGGGTTCATGCAGTTTATGCGGCATGGCGTCAAGGACGGCCTCCGTGATTTGGAAGTTAAGGCCGAGCTTTCGACGCTGTCGGATCCGGACGCAGGCTTTCTCATGCCGCCCGCGATCGAAGGCGCGATCGACAAGGTGGCCGGTACGATCTCGGCCATGCGTTCAATCTGCAGCACAATGACAATCGGCGGAGACTCATATGAGAAACTCGTGAGCCAGGGCGGCGCGACATATGAGTGGGTTGCGGAAAAACAATCGCGGAGCACTACCTCCACACCGACCCTTGCGGAAATCGCGATCAACGTGAAGGAGATCTCCGCAAAGCCGAGGGCGACGCAAAAGTCGCTCGACGATGTGCGGATCGACTTGGCGGCGTGGCTGGTCAGTGAAGTGTCGGAATCGTTTGACGACGGCGAGGGCGACTCGTTCATCAGTGGGAACGGCGTCGAGAAGCCGAAGGGCATAAACTCGTACAGCAAAGTCGCAAACGCCAGCTACGCGTGGGGCAAGATCGGGTTTATCACTAGCGGCGACGCGAGCCTCTTGAACGATTTCGACGCGATGATCGACCTGCAAGACGCGCTCAAGGGCAAGTATCAGCAGGGTGCGAACTTCCTGATGAACACGGGCACAAAAACCACGATCCGCAAACTGAAGGACGGCGAGGGAAACTATCTCCTGCAGCCGGGAATCCAGCAGGGCGAGCCGCCGAACATTCTCGGAAAGCCGTTTGTTATCGACGACAACATGCCGGACATCGGCGCGGGATTGTTCCCGGTCGCATACGGCAATTTCAAGCGCGCGTATCTGATTCTCGATCGCTTCGGGATTCGCGTCTTGAGAGATCCGTATTCCGCAAAACCCTACGTCGAGTTTTACATCACGAAGCGCGTCGGCGGCGGGATCACAATGTTTGAGGCGCTCAAGATGCTCAAGATCTCGGCGTGATAGTACGCCGGCTGTAAACGGAAAACTGAAACGGCAACCGAATCCGAAAGGATAGGAGACAGCAAATGAAAGACCTGTATAACAACATCGTCTGCGAGCAGGTGATACTTCCGGTTCTGATTAAGGACGCGGTCACGCCTTCGGCGGTCGAGATCGACCTGGTTGATTTCGACTCAGCCGTGCTCGAGTTCTGCATCGGCTTGAAAAGCGCGGACACCGGAACTGTCACATTTACCTTGACGCACGCCGCCGACGACGGCACCGGCTCCGCTGACAGCTACGCCAACGTCGCGGCCGCCGACATGCTCGGGGTGACGCCGTCCAGCGGCTTGATCTTGACGGTCGACCTGGACGGCGACGCCGACGACGAAACCTCGATCAATAAACAGTTCGGTTACGTCGGCGGAAAGCGTTTCCTCAAGTTGACAACGGCCGAAGCCGGATCGAATGCGACCGGCGTTATCATGGCCGTCAACGTAATCAAAGGCCACGGCCTCGCCAAGCCGGCCATAGCCTGAGCATGACTCCATAAATCCGGAAGGGGGCGCGAGGCCCTCTTCCGGAGTGTGGATGGGAAAGGACAAAAATAACCATGAAAGAAATAATGAAGTTCCGACCGGTAGTGATTGCGGGCCTTGTCCTGGCTGTAATGGCCTTGGCGGGTTTTGCAGTCGGGGCCGGTTATCCGAAGTCGATTTACAAAGAACAGGGCGGAATGCGTCAGGTGATTCCGACTGGCGCCAGCCTCGACGTCGAATCGGGCGGAGAGCTGGATATCGAATCCGGCGGCGCGCTCAAGCTCGCCGGAACACAGGTCACTGCCACAGCCGCCGAGCTTAACAAGCTGGACGACGCCGCGCTGGACCTGTTCATGTCGGCGGCCGCGGCTGGCTCGAATGTTTGCGAGGTCACAATCCGCGCGCTCGACGCCGCGGGCTCAAGCTACGTGACGGAGCCCTTCACCCTGACCGTCTGGCTGTCGGATGATAGCGGAGCGATCGGGCTGACCGGCACAAGCGCCTCGGGCACTGTCCAGGCGAAGAGCGGAGGCGGCTATTCCGACTTCGGAACCCTGACCGCCAAGAAGGCGCTGATAGTCCAGGCCGACACCAATGGAACTTACATTCTGGAAATAACCGATTCGGCCAAAACAGGTTTCTACGTCGGCGCCACGATACCGGGGACTGGCGCGACCGCCGTAATCGCGAATCAGTTGGTTGCGGGCAATTACGGCTAAAACATCGGAAGACGGGAAAGACACCGGAAACTAGATTATGCCTATCACCTGGCCGGCGAAAATCGTATCGCGTGAGGAAATCAAGCAGTGGCTGAGAACGGGCGGGACAACCGTCGCCGATGACTACATCGACTTCTTGCTGCCCCTGATAAACTCCGCGATCAAGAGATATTGCAACCGCCAATTCCGCGAATATGAAGTCGACGGGATATCCGTCTACTGCAGCTCCGGAGACGCCACGGCCGCGAGCGTCCAGGTGACCAGCCTCGGGATCACGCTGATAATTACAGGCGGCGTGGATGAAAACACTGACACGCTGACTTTCGCGACTTACGCGACCCTGACCGACATCGTCGCCGCAATCAACGCGCTCACCGGATGGAACGCCTCAGTCGAGCACAGCGACGGCACGGTCGTAAGCTCGGAACTCACGCCGACGCCCGCTCTCGGCTGCCTCGCGCAGGCCGAAACTGCCACGCTCGGCGTCCGCGTCGACGAAACTATATATTTCAACGGCAACGGGGCCAGCGGAACACTGTGGATCAAGCGAGTCCCGATCCAATCGGTGACCGACCTGTACGAGGATCCCGACCGCACATGGGACGACACCGGAGACGAAATCGCGTCGACCGATTATGTCAACGATCCGGACGGATACTGGATCCGGTTGACGGACGAAACGCCGTTCACGAAAGGGGACCTCAACGTGCGCCTCAGATATCGAGGCGGCTACGCGGAGGCCGATATCCCGCCCGATCTGAAATTGGCTGCATTCAAATATTTCGGGTACCAGAAAACGCGCGCCGGCTTCGAGGCGATGACCGCGCAGCCGGGCCCGGCCGAATCGGCGCCGATCAATTTTGTCATGACCATGCCGGCCGAAGTGACGGCCCTGCTGGATCAATACCGGAGATATGGGTTCTAGCATGTCCGCAGATTTCAAGATCGACGTGAGACAGTATCGGGCCCTCAGCCGAAGAATCAAGCACGCGGGCAAGCGCTTCGGTAAAAAACCGGTGAAGCGCCTGCTGGTCAAAGTCGGGCGAATATTGCGCCGCGAGATGAAGAGACGCGCGCCGGTCGGCC
>CBDUSG010000323.1:0-4775 GCA_965369575.1 uncultured bacterium
TGTCCGATTCCCAGCATTCCTCCTCGATGTCGTCTCCGATAATGTCAAACTGCCTCACTGCCTCTTCGTAGTCGCGGGCGTAGCATGCATGTCTTGCCAGGAAGTTCCGATCCCATCTGGAATTAGGATGCTCGAACAGGAAATTTTCATATGCGGTCCTGATTTCCTGCCAGACCTCCGGGCGGCCGTAATACTTAAGCCGCTGCTTCTTGTTATCTCCGGATCGATAATACATCAAGTGGTGAGCATCCAGTATTAGCATTGCGACCCGGGATTCTTCCGGGGCATTTTCGGAACATTCCCTCGCAAACGCGAACATTTCTTCGACGCTGCCGTACCATTGAGGCTTGAGATATGTTAGCTTCGCTTTATAAGGAGCATAATGTCTTGGGTCGGCCTCAATGGCCTTTTGATACCAATCTTCCATTTCAGCACGCGGCTTGGATTGCCCCCTGACAACCGCGAGGAGCCCGGTCGGTGCGCGTGGGTCGGTCGGATTGAGCTGGTATGCTCTTATGAAGCATTGCTCGGCCACGCGGAGTCTGTCTCTGAACTTCTTCCGCCCTTCCTCGGTGACCGTGTTCGCGAAGCCCGTTCCCCTTGCCTGCCAGGCATAATTCACGTAGAAGTCCCCCTTGGCAAGGAACGACAAATATGAATCCGGGTCATGTTTTACCCAGAAATCCATAAGATGGGCTGCGCTTTGACTCAGCTCGAGCGCCAGCAGTCCGTCGGCAAGCCGCTCATAGAGAGCATAGTTGCGTGAGTCGTCCTCGAGAAGTTTCAAAAAGAGTGGAACCGAATTCTGATATTCCTCGGCTCGATGATACCAGTCTGCTTCGAGAAATTTCCCTAATTCATGATCGCCATGCTTTTTGTGGGACGCCGCCAAATATTGGAGTGAATCGTCATTCTCGCCCTTGGAAACGAGATAATACCGGTAGAGCGCAAACATGGAATCGGGATTGGCGATCAGAAAGCTTTTCCATCCGGCTGTGTCCACTCTGCCCCTCACATATCCGGTTTCCAGACCCACGAGTTGAAACAGGGCAGAGGCGTTCTCAAGATCGGCCATGCTCAGACGCTCTTGTTCCCTGGGAAGAATCTCTATCTGACAATACTCATTAACGCATCGGGCTATCCAATCGGGTACGGCCAGCAGATCGCTTTCCGTCCCGCCCATGGAAAAGTCCCTGCTCCCATGCTCACCCTCGAAGCTCAACAAAACCTTGAAAGTTCCATCATAGGCAACTTCCAAGGTCCCGGCAACGGAGCTCTTGGCTTGGAATCGCGCAAGCATTCTCTCTCTTTCCTTCGGAGAGACGGTTTTCCCGATCACATAAAGGCTCATTTTGCTGTAAAGGTCGCGGACGGAGGGAGTAATTATTGATGGGACATGCAGATTATACTTCTTGTCCGCGCCATAGGTCGCCTTCATCATTCCCAATTCCGAAAGCAACGCTCCCAGCGCAGTTGTTTTTCCTTCACTGTCCGACAGGGGGAAGACGACGACTGCGTCGCGCAGCCGACGGGGTTCTGATTCGGAAGATATAAAACGGGAAACCGCTGCACTAATTTTCTTGCGCGCCCGGCTCCTCCTTTCTGCATCTTCGATCCTGATCAGTACAATGTCGTTTTTTTCGATAAAGTAAGTAAGGCCATGTGGTGTGAGAACCTCATCCAGAGCCTCCCTCCAGGGTTTATTCTTAAAGCTGGGGCGAATCCATTCTCTGCAAGTTGGATATGTGTTGTCGTGCGACTTGTCGTGGGCGTACCCCTGGCCGGATTGCCTTCCGATGGCCCACGCAGCGTTCTGGACGGTTAGCTTGCCCTGTCCGGTCTTTTCCCAGTCCCACTCGGCATAGGGCGATTTCAGCGTAACCAGCCCGGCATTGCCGGCCGTGCTGCTTCCTGTCGGATCTTCTCCTGTCCCGCAGGCGCAGACCACCAGGGCGCAAAGCAGAAGCACGAGCTTCAGGCGGGAATTGGGAGGCCGCATCGGTATTTCCTCTTCGTCGAGCAACGCTTTTAAGAAACCGCGCAATCGCATTCTAGCAAAGGGCGGAGAGGAAATCAACAGAAGCCTCGCGTGGGCCAGGCCATCGGGAGCGGCTCTTGCCTGCATTGGCCTCTCGATCGCTCAGGAAAAGGAAAAGCTCATTCGGCGGACGGCTTCGCGTCGTGGGATTCGGGCGACTGCGCGCCTCTTTCGCGCCGATTCCGTCGCTCGGCTTTCTCGAGGAGGTCGGCCAACATATTCTGCAGAGAAGAGTCATCCGGATTCAGGCTGATCGCGTTCCGCAACTCTTCGACGGCGTCGTCGAGCCGGCCGCTTTTCTCGAGCGCCATCGCAAGCAGAACCCGCTCCCTTATCGCGGAAGGCCGCCTTTCCACGACTCTCCTGTAAAGAAAGGCCGCCTCTTCGTATTCGCCCCGCCCCATGAGCAGGCCTGCGAGGTAGGCCGAGGCGCTGACGTCGTCGGGATTCGCCCCGAGTGCGCGGCGATAGGCGGCGATGGCGGCTTCGTATTTTTTCTCGGCCGAATATGCGTGGCCGAGCAGAGTCAGCAGCCGGCCTTCGTCGGGATATTTCGCCCGCCAATCCTCGATGAAGCGGGTGGCTTCGGAATGTCTGTTCAGCCCGAGCAGCGTGATCGCCTTGTTGTATGCAGCCTCCATGCTGTCGGGCTTGACCTCGAGCGCTTCATCGAAGTATTCAAGGGCGCCGTCCAGATCGCCTTTCTCGAGCAGCACGCTTCCGGCATTGTTCACCGTCTTCCAGATTATGGGCTGCTTGTTCGAGCTTCTAACAAACAGCTCGAGGGCCTCGTCCAGCATGCCGCGGCTCCTGTATATGACGCCGAGAGCGTTATTCGCATAGTTGTCATAAGGGTCGATCTCGAGCGCAAGCTTGAATTCCCTTTCCGCCTCCTCTATGCGTCCTTCCACTTGTGCGACCTTCCCGAGAAGATCGTGAGCGCCGCCGTGACGCGGATCGCTCTCGAATGCGGCAAGACCCTGCCTGCGCGCGGCCTCGAGGTCGCCTGTCCGGAAATATTCGTTCCCCAGCGCCGTCCGCGCGCGCGGGTTGTCGGGAGCCACCTCGACGGCCGATCCGAAAAGCGAGAAGTCGTCTCTCCAATCGAGGCCGCGCGCCATCGTGTTGACCGAGAAGAGGAAAACGATCGCGGCGATCGCGGCCGCGCATAGCTTCTTTCGACGCGGAGCCGACTGCCTCCCCGGCGATGCGAGACCGTGCACGAGCGCCGCCGCCACGATGAAGAATCCGACCGACGGAATGTAGACAAACCGCCCGGCGACTATCGCGGTCAGCGGGATGATGTTCGATACCGGCAGCAGCAGGATGAAGAACAGCGCGATGCCGAGCGTCGCCGTCGGATACTTGCGGCGCAGCGAGATCGCCGCAACGATCAGGCCGACGACAAGCGCGACGGCAAACACGGTCGCGGAGTCGGAAAGGGACACGTTCGTGTCGATGACGGGAAGCACCGTCAGCCCGAACGGATACAGCAGGATGCCGACGTAGTACGCGACGGCCTTGGCTATGATCGCCGCGGCCGCGAGCGGAGTGTCGCCCCAATGCGCCCGATGCGCGAACCGGCTCATTATGTTGATTCTGACAAAAAGATACGCGACCGTTAATGCCACGAAAGGCGCGTAGTTCAGCCACCTCCTCGGCGTCTGACCCTTCATGCCCTCGCGCCAGAAATCGATGGCGACAATCACGGCGGGAAAAGTCACGGCCATTTCCTTCGACAGCATCGCGAGCGCAAGCGAAGCCAGCGCGACTCCGTAGAACGCATTCCGCCGCCGCCCGGCCTCCTCGCGCGAGCGATAATAAGCGAGCAGCGCCGCGAGATAGAAGAACATGCACAGCACGTCTGACAGGCTGCATATCCAGCAGACGTCCTCGGTCAGCGCCGGATGCGCCGCGAACAAAAGGGCGGCCACAAGCGCGGACGCGCGCGATCCCGAGCGAGATACCAAGCGGGATGCGACGATGCGACTTATGAAAAGAAACAGGAAAAAAGAATTCAGCAGATGAAAGAGGACGTTGACCGCGTGGTAGGCCCCGGGATTGGGCCCCCAAAGCCGATATCCGACGGCAAACGCTGTGGTTCGCAGGGGGCGATAGATTCCCTCGAAGACCATCGCCGCTATCGTCTTGGCGGGCTCGGTGAAAAAAAGAGGGACGTTGCGCAGGTCGCGGATCGATACGTTCGCCACCAGCTGGTGGTGATCGTCATAAACGAAATCGGCCCCCAGCGCGCCCGCGTAACTGATGAAAACAAGCGCCGCCAGAAGCGCGAAAACCGCCGCGCCCGAAAGCCGCCCGCCGCCCCCGATAGGAATCTTGCCATCGCCATTCGCCATCACAATTCGGGCGCTATTATATCACAGCAGGGCTATCAACAGAGACGGAATCGGAAGGGTGCCCCATATCCATATGTAAATCGGGAGAAACTACAGGCAGAATGCCCGACGCTCAGAATTCCTCGTCGAGGCGGAGGATGATGTCCGTGATAATGCGGCAGTCGCAGGCGGCGCCGCGGCGCTTGAGCCATTTTATGGCGGAATCGACGTCGCGGCCGCCCCGCTCGAGCCACTCGGTCGTGCGCGCAAACGTGTGGTCGCAGCCCTCGCTCTCGAATGTCTGCGGCAGGATCATGCCGATTCGCGGGCCTTGGGTGATCGTGATGAATCGGCCCAAAAACTCGCCCAGCTCAAGCAGCGCTTCCTTATCCATCGGTTCT
>CBDUSG010000324.1:0-4772 GCA_965369575.1 uncultured bacterium
CATGGAGATGACATCCCTGAGTTCTGAGTCGGGGTCCTCCAGGTTTCCGAATATCAATCCCTTGCACTTGCATGCTTCAACGCACGCCGGTTCGAGGCCTCGGTCAAGTCTTTCCGCGCAGAAATTGCATTTCTCCACAACCCCCTGCGCCCGCGTCGGAAATCCCGGGCTCATCTCCCTAATGTGCGGCCGGGGGTCCCCCCAGTTAAAGCTTCGCGAGCCGTATGGGCATGCGGCCATGCAACATCTGCAACCTATGCACCGATGATAATCCATCATGACTATGCCGTCTTCTCGCTTCCACGTGGCCTGCACCGGACAAACCCTGGCGCAAGGCGGATTGTCGCAGTGATTGCAGAGAACGGCTATGGAACTCTCGCTGAGGCCAAGCTTTATGAATTCATGATCCCGTCCCGGGAACGCATGCTCATACGATTCCTGCCAGATCCATTTAATTTCCTCTTTCGGATTTTCGAATTCGGGAACGTTGTGGACTCGGTGGCAGGCGTCGATACAATCGGCGCAGCCTGCTTCGCACCTTCTCGTGTCGACGACCATGGCCCATCTTGTGGTCGCCGGAGCGTCGGCGCCGGGGACATATCTGGGTTTCCGATCAACGGCAAGGGTATCCATCGCGGGTTTGCCAAGCATTCCAAGCAGACACGCCCCGGAGATTTTCAAGAAGCTCCTTCTGCTTCTTTCCATCATTCGCTTTCCTCGCGTTCGACATGACAATCCCAGCAATAGGGGTCGACCCCGACGTAGTCATGGCATTGTTGACAGAACTCTTTTCTGTTCGGATGACATTCCATGCAGGTGTTGGAAAGGCTTATTTCATATTCTTTCCCATTCGGGGCCTCATAGACTCTGTTCTTGTCTCGGACGACCATGTCTCTCCACTCGTTCAGCATTACCATGTGCGACGATCTCATGTATTCCGCCGGGGCCACGCATTCATCTGCCTCGGTTTCAATTTTCACGTTCGGCTTGTTATCGGCCTCTCCGGAAGCCTGGTTGTACCACAAGGGCAGGGTTATCAGCGCCAGAAAAACAACTAAGCCAGTGATGATTCTTCCACCGTCATACATTCTTCCGATCCCTCCTCCCGAAGCAGGGATTCACCGCGCAGGTCGGTCGTCCTCTCTCCTTCACCCTTCATCACAAGCGCGTTGCCCACGAGTTCGTGGATTCCGGCGACTTCGACTCCCGGAACCCAATAGTCCATGAGCGTGGGCAGTGTGGCCTTATCGATTGCACATATGCAAAGGAGCGTGTTGACCCCATGTTTCTCATGCACATACTTAACGGCGTTCGCCCTCGGCAGCCCGCCCCGCAGCCTCATCTCGATGTTCTCATCGTTTCCCAGACCGGCCCCGCTCCCACAGCAGAACGTCTGCTCCTTGATCGTGCCTTCGGGCATTTCATGAAAATTGTCGCAGACGTTCCTGATAACGTAACGAGGCTCCTCGATCAGGCCCATCGCTCTGGCAGTGTTGCAGGAATCGTGGAAGGTAACCCGGAAATGAGCGTTGCGCGAGGGGTCCAGATTTAGTTTGTTGTTCTTGATGAGGTCGGCCGTGAACTCGGTTATGTGAATCATCTTTGTCGATTTCGCATTCTCGAATCTTGTTCCCGTTACGGGCGAAACCGGTTGCTCGAGAAAGTCCGCCGGCCCGTTCATCGTGTCCATGTATTGGTGAATCACCCGCCACATGTGGCCGCATTCGCCGCCGAGAATCCATTTCACACCAAGGCGCCTGGCTTCGGCGTACATCTTGGCGTTGAGCCGCTTGATCATGTCGTGTGAGGTGAACAGCCCGAAGTTTCCGCCATCCGATGCGAAACTGCTCCAGGTGTAGTCAAGCCCGATTTCATGAAAAAGCGCGAGATACCCAAGGAGCGTATAGTAATGAGGCATGGCGAAGTAGTCGGCCGACGGCGTGACAAAAAGGATTTCCGCACCTTTCTTGTTAATCGGCGCTTCCACCCTGACGCCCGTGATCTCTTCCAGCTCATCCACCGCAAATTCAATGCTGTCCTTGAAACCATGCGGTTGAACACCCAGATGGTTCCCCGTTCTGAAGCAATTGGCGCAAGGCTCTATGGTCCAGCCGATATTCAGGCCGACCAAGTTCATGAGTTCCCGCGCAATCATAGTGATCTCGGCCGTGTCTATCCCGTACGGACAGAAGACCGCACATCGTCGGCACTCGGTGCACTGGTAGAAATAGTAATACCATTCCTTGAGGACATCTATCGTGAGTTCCCGCGCCCCCGCAAGCTTGCCGAAGATCTTTCCAGCCGCCGTGAAGTCGTTTCTGTAAACCGACCTGAGAAGCTCCGCCCTGAGAACCGGCATATTCTTGGGATCGCCGGAACCAATGAAGAAGTGGCATTTATCGGCGCATGCGCCGCACCTTACGCAGATGTCCATGAAAATCTTCAGGGAACGGAATTTGGCGAGACGATCCCGGAATCCCTTCAAGACTATCTCTTTCCATCCTTCGGGAAGCATCCAATCGTCATCGGTGGGCGACCAGTCCCTCGGATTGGGAAGATCGAGGTATTCCAGGAATTTGGCCCTGGCGCTGTAATTATAGGAGCCATATTTGAATTCAACGGGCGTGTTCATCCACCCCTCGCGGGGAGGCTCGGCACTGATGTCCGCCAGCTTTTCGGGCTGTGGGAAGCCTTTTGGAAGATCGGACATGCTCACTCCTTTTCAAGAGGGAGTCCGGCGGCCCTCATCTTGTCCCTGAACTCATCTTCATACTCTTCATACGTATGAACCCTGACGGGATAGTCCCATGAGTTGATGTGCCTGCGCATGCGATTGTTGTTCGCCAGGTTTCTCGTCGGACTCAGGAAAACTCCCCCGAGGTGCATCAACTTACTGAAGGGGAAATAAGCAAACAATGAACACATGAGAAAAAGATGCACGTAGAAAATCGCGCCGACTCCGGCTGCGGGAACCGGTTTAAAAACGGCCAACCCGATTGCGAACTCCTTAACCGACTCCACGTCGACCCTGATGAAATGTCTCATTAATATCCCCGATGCGGCTATACCGAAAATGAGAAAGAGCGGAAAATAGTCTGAAGCAAGCGAGACATACCGGAGGCGAGCCACCGCGACCCTTCTAATGAAAAGGTAAGTCAGCGCCGACAGAAGGGCGACGTCGGTAAGATACAGGGTCGGCACGCCGATCTGAAAAAAGCCGTCGACATCCTCGAGCAGGCTCACGAAATAGGGCAATGGTTCGACAAAGAATCGCAGATGCCTTACAAAGACTATGAGAAACGACCAGTGAAACATGAGCGCTGCCAGCCAGAGCCACTTTTCCCATTCGTAAGTCAGCCTCATCCCCTCTTTCAATTCCATCTTCGTATTCCTGAACAACGAACGAAAGAGAAGTACTTCGAGCGCCATCCTGCCGATGACCCCTACAGTGTTGTGAGGGTTGTCAAGGCTGTTCGTTTTGATCCAAGGGAGTGACTTCTGCTGGCCGCAAGTCAGGGGGATTCGATAAGGCACCGGCGATCGGGCCCATTTCACCACTCGATATATCACACCGACGACAAAAATCGCAAAAGCCAGATAAGGTATTACGACACCAGACAGAAAGTGTCGGCCCGCCATGCCGGCCCCCACCAGAGCTATGGCAACCAGCCCCGCGACCGCGAAGAGGGAAAATACAGCTCCCATGGATAGTTACCTCGTGTCGTCCTTACTTGACATATTCTTTCCCACACCCGACCACACGGCTGGAATCTCATGCTGCATGTCTGCTCTCTTGAAGAGTGTAAACATCAAGTTTTTCACCTGATTGGTACGGAGTTCATAGATCTTCTCGCGGCATTTCATATAGATATTGAACGAAAGGAGACCCAGGGCGTCTATTCTGGACTCGAATGCCAATAACTCACCGGGAGATATCAGAGCATCCTGGATCTCATCATCCAGTTCTCGTCTGACGGCCTTCTTCAGGATAAAAATGAAAGCCAGGGCCTGAGACGGACTGAAATCCTGAACCGCCCTTATCTTGAGCATGCTTTCAAGAGTCCCCAAGAATTTTCCGTAATCCGTTCCGTCGAGGAGATAAGTAAGGACGATTTTCATTCCATCCCGCAATGTAGTGCCCACGGGATTGGCGAAGCTGTTTGTCTCTTTACCAAAGAAAGTCCCCGCGCCGGAGGGATATCCATCCATTGTCAGAGTAAACCACCTGTGCAAAATGGAAGACCTCTTCTGTCTAAGGACGGTATTGATTTTCATATTCCTACACACCCTCAGGCTGGGGAACCCTCTCCCGCATCCGGGTTTCCGGAGGAACAATTGGGAGCCGCCTCCTCAGATCGGCTCACGCATTTCCAATGCGGCCGGGAATGCGGCGACGACATCACACACAGCCGGTGGGCTTTGGAAGCCCCGCGATCTTACAGGCTCCCTTCGCCGGGCCGGAAGGGAACAACTCGTAGATCTGCTTCACGTTGACCCCATTTTCCTTGCAGAGTTTGCGGATCATCGGAGCAACGCCGAATTCCAGATAATACTCCCGTATGTAAAGGACGACTTTCCAATGAGTCTCGGTCATCTCCTCGACATCCTCCAGGGGCGCGAACGCCAGAGCCACGTCTTTATCCCACAACTCGGGATTCTGGAGAAATCCGTCCTCATCAACCTCAAAAGTCTTCCCAGCCAATTCGATTGTTTCCATTCCTGTCTTTCCTTTCCAAAAGAAACCGACCTCAGTAAGCTTGAACCGCGCTGCC